>NZ_BMOF01000024.1 GCF_014646935.1 Calditerricola satsumensis
CAGCTGCTCCGTGGCCTGAGCTTGCAAAATTTGATTCAAGACGGACTCCAGGAGCTTGGCGTGCGAATCGTCTTTCGTGTCGCGGAGAAAAAGTTGATGCAAAAGCTGTGCATCTACGGTAATCTGATAGTGAGCCATTTCGATCCCCTCTCCCTTTTTGTTTTTTGTGGGTTCAAGCTCCATTCTAACCGAGGGGGATTGGAAATGGCTCTCTAACTTTTTTCAGAGAGTCCTTTTTACACAAGAATATGGACTCAACTGCCCCGCATCGGGCTCCTTTTGTTTTTGCTATAATAACGAGGTATGAACCATCCAAACCAAACGGGAGGAAAAGAATGAGCGGCCGCTTCCGGCACGATTGCGAAGACGTGTACGAAATCGAGCGCCTGTTGCGCCACATGAGCTGCATCGTCAAGCAAAAAGGGCGGGAGATCCTGAATCATTTTCCCATCACGCCGCCCCAGTTTGACGCCTTGCTATGGCTTGACGAGTGCGGCGATTTGACGATCAGCGAGCTGTCGAACCGCATGTACCTGGCGTGCAGCACGATCACCGACCTCGTTGACCGCATGGAGAAAAACGGACTGGTTGAACGGGTGCGCGACCAGAGCGATCGCCGGGTCGTGCGCATTCGCCTGCTCGACAAGGGCCGCCAAATCATCCAGGAGGTGCTCAAGCGCCGGCGGGAGTACCTGGCCGAGGTGCTGGCACACGTCCCGCCGGACGATGTGCGGGAGATTCGCCGCGCCCTCACCCGGCTGAACGAGACAATGGAGAAGTGTGCGGGAACCTGACGGCGACATACGATACGGTACACCCCGAGAAAGAAGGAGACGCGGTATGGGTTCTGCAATCGGCGTTTTCGATTCCGGTGTTGGCGGGTTAACGGTCGTCAAGGAGATCCTGCGCCAGCTCCCGCGCGAGCGGATCGTTTATTTTGGCGATGCGGCGCGGTGTCCCTACGGTCCGCGTCCGGCTGGGGAGATCCGGCGGTTTGCCGAAGAGATTGTGGCGTTTCTCATGCAGTTCCCGCTGAAACTGCTCGTCATCGCGTGCAACACGGCGACGGCGGTGGCGTTGGAGACGCTGCAGGAGCGCCTTCCCGTTCCCGTCGTCGGCGTCATCCAGCCGGGAGCCCGCGCGGCAATCAAAGCGACGAAAAACGGCCGCATCGGCGTGATCGGCACGATCGGCACGATTCGCAGCCGTGCCTATGAAACGGCCATTTTGCGCGTCAATCCCCAGGTGACGGTCGTCAGCCACGCCTGTCCCGAACTGGTGCCGCTTGTCGAATCGGGCGTGCTGCGAGGCCCAGCGGCGCGGGCCGCGGTGGAGCGGGCTCTGGAACCGCTTCAAGGCTCGGGCATCGACACGCTCATCCTGGGCTGCACGCACTACCCCCTGTTGCAGCCGGTGATCCAGGACGTTCTGGGGGACGGCGTGACGCTCATCAACTCGGCGGAGGAGACCGCGCGCGAGATCAGCGCCATTCTCGCCCACCGCGGGCTCTTGGCCGAGAACGTGCCCGCAGACGACGGGCACCGCTTTTTCACCTCGGGAGACGCGGCGCTGTTTCGCCGCATTGCGGAAGAGTGGTTCGGGTTTCCCGTTGACGTGCGGCACACGTCACCCTCGATGAGCCTGGCGCGCTCGCCGGCATAACGGTGCTGGGGATGCGGAACGGGCCGGACAACGGAGGCATATTTCCGTCCCGCAGGCTCGTATACATGGGAGTAACCAAGCCTGCGAGGAGGGAACGCCATGGTTCGTTTCCGCACGAAGGGGGGCGTTGTGGCCGCCGTACTTGCCATCCTGATGCTGGTTGTGGCCGGATGCGGCCTGTTCGGCCCCAATGAATCGTCTGCGCCCATCGATCCACCGCCAAATCCTCAGGGAAACGGCGATAACGAGGTAAGCCCCGATCCGCCCGTGGGGGAAGGCGCGACGCCGGCGGCGGGCGAGATCACCCAAGTGGTGTACCTGAAGAGCCCGGAAGGCTACATCGTTCCGTGGGCGCTCCGCTTGCCCAAGCCGGAGGGGAACGAGTACGCCAAGCAGGTGCTGACCTACATGGTGAAGGGCGGCCCGGTCGAGGCGCTTCTGCCTGAAGGTTTCTCGGCCGTCCTGCCGGAAGGGACGAAGGTGCTCGGGCTGTCGATTAAGGACGGCGTGGCCACTGTGGATTTCTCGAAGGAATTTGCCAAATATCCGCCGGAGGATGAGCGCAAAATTCTGGAGGCTGTCACCTGGACGCTCACCGAGTTTGACAACGTCCAGCGCGTGGTCATCTGGCTTGAGGGCAAGCCGCTGAACGTCATGCCGGTGGGCGGAACGCCGGTCAACGCCCCGCTCAGCCGCGCCGACGGCATCAATCTGGAGCTGGCCGACAACGTGGAGCCGGGGCGCGCGTCCTACGTTACCCTCTACTTCCAGGCCGACACCCCGTCGGGCAAGGGGTCGTACTTCGTACCGATCACGCGCGGCATCCCCCGCACGGAGGATTTGGCGCGCGCTACGCTGGAGCAGCTGATTCTCGGGCCGCGCCAGGAGTCGGGCTTGTACAGCGCCCTGCTTCCCTCCACGCGCGTTCTCGGGGTCCATGTGGACAAAGGGGTGGCCGTGGCCAACTTTGACGACAAGTTGCTCGCCTTCAGCGAGAAGGGGGCGTCACCCGAGGCGATCCAGTCCATCGTGCTGTCGCTGACGGAAACGACCGGGGCCCAGCAGGTGCTCATCCAGGTGAACGGCAAGAGCGCGGGGGTTAAGGCGGCGGCGATGGACCTGTCGAAGCCGGTGGCCCGTCCGGCGATGGTCAACCCGTTGACGACCGAAACTCGATGAAGCGTTCCTGCGTAAGGACGAAAGGCCGCAATCCCGCTCAGGGGATTCCGGCCTTTTTGTGTGGATCCCGCACCTCTACGCCTCGCGCGATGCCCGGCACGAGGAGGAGCCGTATGGCCCTCTCCAGCGGCCGGCCAGAATGGTCTGGGCGATGCCGATAAAGTACTCCGACTCCCGGCGGATATGGTTCAAGACGACGACGGCGACGGGATTGGCGCGGATCGGCTCGCTTTCCCTGGCCAGCCGCCCCAAAAAGGCGACAAACTGTTTGCTTTGGCGCAGCGCGAAGTCGACGAGGGCCAGCACCTGCCGCCAGACGGCTGGCGGAATCGGGCGTTTCAGCCGAATGACCGTTTCCAGGTACCGTCGCACCACGCCCTCGGTTTGCGCGAAGGCGTCTTCCCAGGCGCGGAGCGCGTCGACGAACCGTGGCTCCAGATTGGGCACGAGCTCGCGGATGACGACGGTGTGCTCGGCCTCCTGGCGTTTCCAAAACTCGGCTTCGTCCAAGATGCGCAGCGGCATCTTCTCACCGTAGACGAACCGCAAGACTCCCCTCCTCCTTCCATGGCGGCGGGATGTGCGTATCGACGGTTTCAGTCTATTGCCGCGCGCGAAAAGAGGTGCACCTGCCGGGTGCGATTTGATCTGACGGCGACCGGCTATGCTATAATGGTCAGGAAACGCTGACCGGCACAGGAGGAAAGCGGACGATGCGAGTAGATGGGCGAAAAGCCGACGAGTTGCGACCCGTAACCATCACGCCGCACTACCTCAAGTACGCGGAGGGTTCGGTGCTCATTGAAGTGGGCGACACGAAGGTGATCTGTGCGGCGACGCTGGAAGACAAGGTGCCGTCGTTCGTGCGCGGGACGGGAAAAGGCTGGGTAACGGCCGAGTATGCCATGCTGCCGCGCGCCACGGAGCAGCGGACCCCGCGGGACATAACCAAGGGGAAAGTGAGCGGCCGCACGATGGAGATCCAGCGGCTGATCGGACGTGCGCTGCGCGCCGTGGCGGACCTTGAAGCGCTGGGTGAACGAACGATCATCATCGACTGCGACGTGATCCAAGCCGACGGCGGCACGCGCACGGCGTCGATCACCGGAGCCTTCGTGGCCATGGTGCTGGCCATGGACCGGCTGCGTCAGGCGGGGGAGGTGCCCTATCTGCCGGTCCGCGATTTTCTCGCCGCCACGAGCGTGGGCGTCTTGGGCGAGGAGCTCCTGCTGGATCTGTGCTACGCGGAAGACAGCCAGGTGAAGGTGGACATGAACATCGTCATGACCGGCTCCGGCCAGCTGGTGGAAGTGCAGGGCACGGGCGAGGAGGCCACCTTCTCGCGCGAGGAACTGGACCGGATGATCACCCTGGCCGAAAAGGGCATTCGCGAACTGGTGGCCGTGCAGCGTCAGATCCTTGGCGAGCTGGCCGACCTGGTCGGGGTGAAGCCGCCGGCGGAGGAGGCGGCGGAACCGGCCGGGGAGGCGGACACCTCGATGACGGAGGCGGCCGGTGCGGAGGCGGCGGGCCATGTTCCGGCTGAATGAGCTGGTGCTGGCGACGCGCAATCCGGGAAAGGTGCGGGAGATGGCGGCGCTGCTCGCCGATCTGGGCGTGACGGTGCGGAGCCTGTCCGACGTGCCCGGCGCGCCGGAGGTGGAGGAGGACGGGCGGACCTTCGCCGAGAACGCCGTGAAAAAAGCGGAGACCATCGCCCGCTTCACCGGGTTGCCCGCGTTGGCCGACGATTCGGGGCTTGAGGTGGACGCCTTGGGCGGGGCGCCGGGTGTCTTCTCGGCGCGTTACGCCGGGGAAGGGGCAAGCGACGCGGCCAACAACGCAAAGCTCCTCGCCGCGCTGGCGGGCGTCCCGGCGGAGCGGCGCACGGCGCGCTACCGCTGCGTGCTGGCTCTCGCGGCTCCCGGCATGCCGACGGTGACGGTGGAAGGTGTCTGCGAAGGGCGGATCGCCGAACAGCCGCGCGGTACGGGGGGATTTGGCTACGATCCCCTCTTTTACCTTCCGGGCAGGGGCAAAACGATGGCCGAACTGAGGCCGGAGGAGAAAAACGCCATCAGCCACCGCGGCCAGGCGCTGCGGCGGCTCAAAGCCTTGCTCATCGAACGGGGGTGGTGCGGTCATGCGGGCCCTGGTGCTGAGTGACACGCACGGGATGACCCGTGAGTTGCGCGATGTGGTTGACGGGACGTCGTTTTCGGCCATCTTTCACTGCGGCGATTTCTGCTGCGACCGGGCGGAGCTGCCGTTTGCCCCCACCGGGATCGTGCGCGGCGACTGCGACGCGGCGCGCGACGTGCCCGAGGAGCAGGTGGTCGCGTGGGGCGGTTTTCGTGTTCTCCTCACCCATGGCCACCGCTATCGGGTGAAGGAGACCCTTTTGCCCCTGAAATACCGCGCCTTGGAAGTTGGGGCGAACCTGGTGCTGTTTGGCCATTCGCACGTCCCCCTGGCCACAATGGAAGACGGCGTGCTGCTGGTCAACCCCGGAAGCCTGGCCGCTCCGCGGAGATTCCCCCGGCCCACCTACGCGGTTCTGGAGGCCGAAGGGACAACCGTCCGGGTCACCTTTTACGATGCGAAGGGAATGGCCGTTGACGAACTCGGCGGCACGTTCAATCTTTCCCCCACGCCTTGAGGATTCCGTGGAATGATGCTAAAATAGCTACGGCACGCGTCTCCGTCATCCGTTCATGACGCGTCCCAGTAGCTCAGCTGGATAGAGCAGCGGCCTTCTAAGCCGTCGGTCGGGGGTTCGAATCCCTCCTGGGACGCCATACATATTCTTCTTTTTATTGGAAACCGATAGTCGTGTTTTCCAATCGAGAAGCGTCGCCCCTCACGCTGCGCGGTGTGAGGGGCTTTTCCTTTTCGGCCAGCGTGGAGGCGGGCGGATCGGATGCGCCATCACGAAAATTTTTCGACAATCTTCGCCGCCTTTGCCCTTGTGGATAACGTTTTCCACATTGCCCACAGGCTCGTGTGGACGGCCAACGCGGGGAGAACGGGCGCGCGGCGGCCCGTTGTTCACGGGTGATGCACAGGCCTTTCCACAGCTTTTGTGAATAACCGTTCACCTTGAAGGGAATGAGGGGGCGTGCTACCATAGGAACACCGCGAATCCACGCGAGCCGACATGGGGGTGACGGGGATGCGCGATTTACCGGACGACCTCTTGTTGGAGGCGTATCAGAAAGCCATCGAATTGCAACTGGATCTGCTGTTTATCCAACTGCTGGGGGACGAGATTCGTCGACGGGGCCTGCTCCAATGAGCGGATCCGGAGCGTGCGCGTAGCCGCCTGTTCCGCTTTGCCCCCTTCCGGATACGGGATGTGGCGACGTCTGTTTTCACCAGGGCGATCCGCCAACGTCCCGTTTTTTTGTTGGGTGTCCTATGCGCTGAATACATCGTCGGCCGGAAGGATATCAATGGTACTGGTACCGGTGCCAACGGGCAGAAGGCCGCATCTGTGCGCCGCAAGAGGAGGCTGCACCATGGAAGGGGATACCCTGCTATACAGCCGGTTGCTCACGTTCGTCACCCTCGGGTTTCACATCGTGTTTGCCACGCTGGGTGTGGGCGTTCCGGTGATGATCTCCCTGGCCGAGTGGGTCGGCATTCGGCGAAAGGACCCGCACTATGTGCTGATGGCCCGCCGCTGGTCGCGCGGCTTTGTCATCACCGTCGCCGTGGGGGTGGTGACGGGCACGTGCATCGGCATGCAGCTGTCGCTTCTGTGGCCGCGGTTCATGCAGGCGGCCGGGCATGTGATCAGCCTGCCGATGTTCCTGGAGATTTTCGCCTTCTTTCTGGAAGCCATTTTTCTCGGCATCTACATGTACACGTGGGACCGCTTTCGCCCGATCGTGCACTGGCTGCTCACGCTGCCGGTGGTGATCGGCTCGTCGGCGTCGGCCTTTTTCATCACCACGGTGAACGCGTTTATGAACACGCCCCAGGGGTTTACGTTGCAGAACGGGCAGTTCGTTGACGTCGACCCGTGGGCGGCAATGTGGAACCCGGCCACGCCGTCCAAAGTGGCCCACGTGCTCGCGTCGGCCTATTTGACGTCGGCGTTTCTCTTGGGTTCCATCGCCGCCTTCCGCTTGCTCCAGGGACGCGACCACCCCTACTATCGCAAGGCGCTGCGCTTCACCATGGCCGCCAGCCTGGTGTTTGCTGTGGCGACGGTGGTGGCCGGCGACTGGTCGGGAAAATTCTTGGCCGAACACCAGCCGGAAAAGCTGGCCGCTGCGGAATGGCATTTCGAAACAAAACCCCGCGCCGAGCTGATTGTCGGCGGTGTGCTCGATCCCGAAACGGGCGAGGTGGCGTACGCCTTGCGCATTCCGTGGGCGCTGAGCATCCTGGCCCACGGCCATCCCGATGCGGTGGTGACGGGTTTGGACGCCATCCCGCGCGAGCAGTGGCCGCCTTTGTTCGTGCACTACGTGTTCGACGCGATGGTGCTCATCGGGTTTTACACGGTGCTTGTGCCCATCGCCTACTTTGGCTACATCTGGCGCAAGCGCGCGGTGCCGCGGTTGGTCTTGCGCCTCATTGTGTGGGGGGGACCGCTGGCCATGCTGGCCATCGAGCTGGGGTGGATCTACGCCGAGGTGGGGCGCCAGCCGTGGATTTTGCGCGGGTACATGAAAACGGCAGAAGCCGTCACCACGAGCGAGGGCGTCGGGCTGATGCTTGTCCTCTTTTCGCTGCTCTACATCGTTCTAGCGGCGGTGGCCGCGTTTGTGCTCCTGCGCCTGTTCCGCAACAAACCGCTCGAGGCGGAGCTCGAGGAGCGGCGCGTGATCCTGTGAGGGGGTGGTCGGATGTCCCTGGCCCTTGTCGGCATTACCGTGTTGTGGGTCTTTCTGTACGGATACCTGATCGTGGCCTCCATTGACTTCGGCGCCGGCTTTTTTTCCTTTTATGGCAAGTGGACCGGGAAGGGGGCCGTCATCAACGACGTGATTGACCGCTATCTGTCGCCGGTGTGGGAGGTGACGAACGTTTTTCTCGTCTTTTTCCTCGTCGGGCTGGTTGGTTTTTTCCCCGACGCCGCGTACTACTACGGCGAGGCGTTGCTCATCCCCGGAAGCGTGGCCCTCATTCTGCTCGCCATCCGCGGGTCCTTTTACGCCTTTGCCAATTACGGCGCGCGGGAGAGCACGTTGTTTCTGTTCTTGTACGGCATGAGCGGGCTGTTCATTCCCGCCGCGCTGTCGACGGTGCTCACCATCTCCGAAGGCGGCTTTATCATCGAACAGGGCGGCCGTGTTGTGTTCCTGGCCAACGAACTGCTGACGAGCCCCTATTCCTGGTCAGTGGTGCTCCTTGCCCTCGTCAGCGTGCTGTTCATCAGTGCGTCGTTTCTGACGTATTACGCCAGCCGGGCCGAGGACCAGGAAGCCCTTGAGGTGCTTCGCTCTTTTGCCCTCTTTTGGAGCCTGCCCACCATCTTTGCCGGTTTTCTGGTTTTTGTCACGTTGCGGGAGCACAATCCGCAGCATTTTCATGCTATGCTAGACGTAAGCTGGATGTTTGTCGCGTCGATGGGCTGCTTCCTCGTCGCCCTGGGGCTGCTCATGCGCCGCAAAGCCTACGGCATGGCGTTTCTCTTCGTCATGCTGCAGTATGCCTTTGCCTTTTTTGGCTACGGCGTCTCGCACCTGCCGTATTTGCTGTACCCGTACGTGACGATCACCGGCAGCGTAACCAGCCCGGCAATGGGCCAGGCCCTCATCGCCGCCTTTGTCGGGGGGTTGGCGCTGCTCATCCCGTCGCTGTGGCTGCTTTTGCGCTTGTTCCTTTTCGATGCCCGGTACGTGAAGGGGTTGCGGCCGTAAGACGGCGGTGGTGGAAGATGGGGAAACGGAGGGAGAGGGAGATGCGCGTGAAACCATCGCGGCCGGTGGCGCAGGCTCTATTGGTGGCCGGCGACGTGGCCGTGTTTTTGCTGTTTTCGGTGTGGGGGCGCGCCAGCCATGGCCTGTCGCTTGGCGCGCTCGAGGTGCTCAAAACGGCGTTTCCGTTTCTCGCCGCCTGGCTGGTGGTGGGCGCGGCGCTGAAGGCGTTTCGGCTCGAGGCTTTTCGCACCGCGAGCGGGACGGTGAAGCGGGTGACGGGCATCTGGCTCGTGGCCGGCGTGGCGGGCCTGGTGTTCCGCGCCCTTTTGGTCGGCCACGCCATCATTCCCAGTTTTGCTGTCGTGACGCTGATCACGGTCTGGGTGCTCATGGTGGTCTGGCGGCTGGTGTTTTGGGCGCTCGTTCTGCGGCCGGTGCGGCGATAAATGGGAAGGGCCAACCTTGAGGCGAAACGGGGCGAGGGGCATGGAACGGAAACGGTGGGAAAGGCCGTCCGACAACGTGGTCGTGTTGCCTGGGGCGGTGCGCCAGCTCCTCGAGCAGGCGGTGCGGGCCGGGAAGGAGGGAGACGACGAGGAGGCGTATCGCTGCTTTCGGGAGGCGGCGCGCCTCGACCCGAGCAGCGCGCCGGCGCGGTTCGGCTGTGCCCTGGCCCTCTTGAAGCTGGGGCGGTTCGAGGACGCGGTGCGCGAGACGGAAGCCCTGCTCTTCGATGCGGTCGGGAACCCCTACGAGGCGTTGCGGCTGCATGTGGCGGCGCTGTTCCAACTGGGGCGGTACGAGGAAGCGATGCACCATCTCCTGGCCGTGCTCGACGACGACGCCGTATCGCCGACGGCGGCGCGGGAGTTTGAGGAGCTGCTTGTTCTGTGCGCCCAGGCCGTGCAGGAGACCGGCGGCGCCGAGCTGCCGGGCGGCGATGCGCGTTCGGGCATCGCGGCGCGCGTTCGGGAGCGGGCGGCGGCCGATCCCACTTACCGCGAGCGGCTTGTGGCCGAGCTGTTTGCGGCCGGCCGGGAGCGGCAGCTTGCGGCGTTGGAGCAGCTGAAGCACCTGGACGACGAGGCCGTCACCACGGCGCTCGTGCGCTTTTTGCGCTTTCACGCCGGCGATCCGGTCGTCAAAACCCTTGCCCTGGCGGTGCTCAAGGCGCGCGGCGAGCGCGGTGTCGTGCAGATGGAAAAATTCGGGCGATCCTGGTCCGTCGACATCGCGGCGGCGCCGGTGGCGTGGGACGACCTCGACGAACGCGACCGCGCGGTGTACGCGCGCTTGTCCCATCACGGGTATCATGAGGATCCCGCGTTCGTGCGGTTTGCCTACCACCTGTGGATGGAGTACCGCCTGGCCCTGTTTCCGCTCGCACCGGCGCGCCGCAAGCCAACGGTATGGGCCGCGGCGTTGCACGTGATGACGGCCAACTTTTTCGCCATGGCGGTGCGGCGCAAGGAGATTGCCGCCCGCTACGGCGTCTCGCCGCAGGCCGTCTCCCGGGCGTGCCGGGATCTCGACCGCGTGCTCCGCGCCACCGGCAATGGCCGTCCGGTTCATTGATCGGACCCGAATGTTTTGTTTATAATAAAGTGGTTGCAACCGACGCACTGATCCGTTACGGTTGGAGCGTTGTTGAGGAGGGAACCAGGCATGAAGGCGACGTGGGAGAAAACCGAAAACAGCCGCGGCGTGCTGACCGTCGAAGTGGACGAGGCCCAGGTGGCCGCGGCCCTGGACAAGGCCTTTAAAAAAGTGGTGCGCAACGTGACCGTTCCCGGCTTCCGCAAGGGGAGGGTCCCGCGCCCGATCTTTGAAGCCCGCTTTGGCGTCGAGGTGCTGTACCAAGACGCGGCGGACATCCTCTTGCAAGAGACCTACCCCCAAGCCGTCGAGCAGACGGGCATCGAGCCGGTGGCGCCGCCAGAGATTGACATTGAGCAGATTGGCAAGGGGAAACCGTTTATTTATAAGGCGACCGTCGTGGTCAAGCCGGACGTGAAGCTGGGCGAATACAAGGGCTTGGAGATTCCGGTCAAATCCTTTGCCGTGACCGACGCGGATGTGGAAGCCCGGCTTAAGGAGCTTCAGGAGAAAAACGCCACCCTGGAAGCGGTGGAAGACGGCGCGGCGGAAAACGGCGATGTGGTGACCCTCGATTTTGAGGGCTTCTTGAACGGCGAACCCTTTGAGGGCGGCAAGGCCGAGAAGTACGTGGTGGAACTGGGGTCCGGCACGCTGGTTGCCGGCTTCGAGGAGCAGGTTGTCGGCATGAAGCCCGGCGAGGAGAAGGAGATCACCGTCACCTTCCCGGACGACTACCACAACGCCGATCTGGCCGGAAAAACGGCCACCTTCAAGGTGAAGCTCCACGAAGTGAAGCGCAAAAACCTGCCGGCGCTCGACGACGAGTTTGCCAAGGACGTCAGCGAGTTTGAAACCCTCGAGGAGCTGAAGGCCGACCTGCGCAAAAAGCTGGAGGAAGAAGCGCGCCGCAACGAGGAGCAGTACAAGCGCGACACGGTGGTGGAAAAGGCGGCCGAGAACGCCGAGGTGGAGATTCCGGACGTCATGATCGAGCGGGAGATCGACAACCTCGTGCGCGATTTCGACTTCCAGCTCCGCCTCATGGGCCTGACCCTGGACCGCTATTTGGCCATGTCGCGTTTAACGCGCGAGGCGTTGCGGGAACAATTCAGGGAGAACGCCGCCAAGCGCGTGCGCGCGTACCTCGTTCTCGAGGCGATTGCCAAGGCCGAGAACATCGCCGTGACCGACGAGGACATCGAGAAGGAGATCGCGGCGATTGCCGAGCGTTACGCGCAACCGGTGGAGCAGGTGAAGAAGGTGTATGAGGATCCGCACCGTCGCGAAGCGCTGAAAGACGAACTGCGGATCCGCAAGACCATCGATTTTCTGGTTGCAAACAGCCGTGCGGTGGCATAAACTAGAAGAAACACCCATGCGCACAATCCAACAAGGCACGGTGGGCTCTCCAACGTGCCTTGTTTTTCCCTCATATGCACCAAGGGGGCGATGTGAGCATGTACCTCGTACCGATGGTGATTGAACAGACGAACCGCGGCGAGCGGGCGTATGACATTTACTCCCGGCTGCTCAAGGACCGCATCATCTTCATCGGCACGCCGATCGATGACGATGTGGCCAACCTGGTGGTGGCGCAGCTCTTGTTCCTCGCGGCGGAAGATCCGGAAAAGGACATCCACCTGTACATAAACTCGCCCGGCGGTTCGGTGACCGCGGGGCTGGCCATTTACGACACCATGCAATACATAAAGCCGGACGTGTCGACGATCTGCGTGGGCATGGCTGCGAGCATGGGTGCGCTCCTGCTTGCGGCCGGTGCCAAGGGCAAGCGGTTCGCCCTGCCGAACAGCGAGATCATGATCCATCAGCCGCTCGGTGGTGTGCGCGGGCAGGCCTCCGACATCAAGATCCACGCCGACTGGATCTTGAAGACCAAGGAGCGGCTGAACCGGATCCTGGCCGAGCGAACCGGGCAGCCCTTGGAAAAGATCGAGCGGGATACGGATCGCGATCACTTCATGAGCGCAGAGGAGGCGAAAGCGTACGGGATCATCGACGAGGTCATCACCCCGCGATGAGCATACGCAAGAGGTGAGACAATGTTTAAATTTGGCGACGAAAAAGGCCAACTGAAGTGTTCCTTTTGCGGCAAAACCCAGGACCAGGTCCGCAAGCTGGTGGCCGGTCCTGGCGTCTATATTTGCGACGAGTGCATTGAGCTGTGCACGGAAATCGTCGAGGAGGAATTGGGCAACGAGGAGGAGCTGGAGCTCACCGAGGTGCCCAAGCCCCACGAAATCCGCAAGTTCCTCGACGAGTACGTCATTGGCCAGGAGCACGCCAAAAAGACCCTCTCCGTCGCCGTGTACAACCACTACAAGCGCATCCACACGGCGCAGAAGTTTGACGATGTCGAGCTGCAGAAGAGCAACATCCTGCTCATCGGGCCGACGGGGAGCGGGAAGACGCTCCTTGCGCAGACGCTGGCGCGCATCCTGAACGTGCCCTTTGCCATCGCCGACGCCACGTCGCTCACCGAGGCGGGGTACGTCGGCGAGGACGTGGAGAACATCCTCCTCAAGCTGATTCAGGCGGCCGACTACGACGTGGAGCGGGCGGAGAAGGGGATCATCTACATCGACGAGATCGACAAGATCGCCCGCAAGTCGGAAAACCCGTCGATCACGCGCGACGTATCCGGCGAGGGCGTGCAGCAGGCCCTTCTGAAGATCCTCGAGGGGACCATCGCCAGTGTGCCGCCGCAGGGCGGGCGTAAGCACCCGCACCAGGAGTTCATCCAGATCGACACGACGAACATCCTGTTCATCTGCGGCGGGGCCTTTGACGGCTTGGAGCAGATCATCAAGCGGCGGATCGGCAAGAAGATGATCGGCTTTGGCGCCGATGTGGCCACGGGCGGCAAGGACCTCTCCCAGGGCGAGATCCTGTCGATGGTCATGCCCGAGGACCTCTTGAAGTTCGGGCTGATCCCCGAATTCATCGGCCGCCTGCCGGTGGTGGCCACGCTGGAGCCCCTCGACGAGGACGCCCTCGTGCGCATCCTCACCGAGCCGCGCAACGCCCTGGTGAAGCAGTATCAGAAGCTCCTGGAAATGGACGGCGTCGAGCTGGAGTTCACGCCGGAAGCGCTGCGGGCCATCGCCAAGGAGGCCATCAAGCGCAACACCGGCGCGCGCGGCCTGCGGGCGATCATCGAGGGCATCATGCTCGACGTGATGTACGAGATACCCTCGCGCGACGACGTGGCCAAGGTGATCGTCACCGAGGAGACGGTCCTCCACCGCGTGCCGCCGCGCCTCATCGCCAAGGACGGCCGCATCCTCACCGACTTTGCGGCCAAGGAGGAAAGCGCCTGATCCTTACCACCGGTGCCAGCCAGTCCAATCGGCTGCCAGGGAACACCTGGCAGCCGTTCGTTTAGGTGCCCCCCCTCTCGGCAATACTACACCTAGCTTGCGGACGGCGCCATGGAGAGACGCCGAGGAGGGAGCCCGATGGAGTGGACGCTCGTCCTGACGCTGGTGCAGGTCTTCTTTGCTGTGGTCATCGGCTTGTACTTCTGGAATCTGCTCAAAAACCAGCGCACCAGCCGCACGGCTTTCGATCGCGAATCGCGCAAGGAAATGGAGCAGCTTCGGCGGCTGCGCGAGATTTCCCTGTCCGAGCCCCTCGCCGAGAAGGCCCGGCCGCGCTCCTTTGACGAGATCGTCGGTCAGGAAGAGGGGCTCAAGGCGCTCAAAGCGGCCTTGTGCGGGCCCAATCCCCAGCACGTGATCATCTACGGGCCCCCGGGAGTGGGCAAGACCGCGGCGGCGCGCGTCGTGCTGGAGCTGGCCAAGCAGAATCCCCAGTCGCCTTTTCGCCCCGACGCCAAGTTTGTGGAGATCGACGCGACCACGGCCCGCTTTGACGAGCGCGGCATCGCCGATCCCCTCATCGGCTCCGTGCACGACCCGATCTACCAGGGGGCCGGTGCCCTGGGCGTGGCCGGCATCCCCCAGCCGAAGCCCGGAGCGGTGACAAAGGCCCACGGCGGCATCCTGTTCATCGACGAGATTGGCGAGCTCCATCCCATTCAGATGAACAAGCTGCTCAAGGTGCTCGAAGACCGGAAAGTCTTTTTGGAAAGCGCCTACTACAGCGAAGAGAACGAAAACATCCCCAAGCATATCCACGACATCTTCCAGAACGGGCTTCCGGCCGACTTCCGCCTGGTCGGGGCGACGACCCGCCTGCCGGAGGAGATCCCGCCGGCCATCCGCTCCCGCTGCGTGGAGATCTTTTTCCGCCCGCTCCGCCATGACGAAGTGGTGCGCATCGTGCGCGGGGCCCTGGCGCGCATCGACGTGGACGGCGACGACGAGGCGGTGGAGCTGATTGCCCGCTACGCGGCCAACGGGCGGGACGCGGTCAACCTGCTCCAGATCGCCGCCGGGCTGGCCATTTCCGAGGGGCGCAGACGCGTCACCCGCAGCGACGTGGAATGGGTGATCCACATGAGCCAGCTGTCGCCGCGGCCGGAGCGCAAAGTGTCCGACCGTCCGCTCGTCGGCGTGGCCAACGGTCTGGCCGTCTACGGGCCGAGCGCCGGCGCGCTGATGGAAGTGGAGGTGTCGGTGCTGCCGGCTTCGCGCAAGGGGCGCGGTGTGGTGACGCTCACCGGCGTCGTGGACGAGGAGGAGATCGGGGGCGGCGCGCGTGTGCTCAAGCGCAAGAGCCTGGTGCGGAGCTCGGTGGAGAACGTGCTCACCGTGTTGCGCAAGCGGGGCCTCCGCCCCCAGGACCGCGACCTGCACATCAACTTCCCCGGCGGCGTGCCCGTCGACGGTCCGTCGGCCGGCATTGCCATCCTCGTGGCCATCTATTCGGCCCTCACCGGGCGGCCCGTCGACAACCTCGCGGCGATGACCGGCGAGGTGAGCATCCACGGCAAGGTCAAGCCGGTGGGCGGCATCGTGGCCAAGGTGGACGCGGCGCGCCATGCCGGCGCCAAGCGGGTGTTCATTCCCCGGGAAAACGACCAGGCCCTGTTTGCCGAATGGCCGGACATCCAGGTGATTCCGGTGGACGAGGTGGACGAGGTGCTGGAACAGGTGTTTGGGGAGACCCCGGAGCTTGAGCGGCCTGAGCCGGTGCGCGTGGCCGAGCCCATCCCGGCTGGCGCGGCGGCCTCGTTCTCCTGCGAGGCGGTTAGACAAACGAATCCGTCATGAGCTACAATGATAGGCAGCGAAACGGAGGTGCGTGCCATGGGAACGAGGAAGGAGCCGCGCGTGTTGCCGCTGCTGCCGCTCAGGGGCATTGTGGTGTTCCCCACGATGGTCCTCCATCTCGACGTCGGGCGTGAAAAGTCGGTGCGAGCCCTTGAACGGTCGATGGTGGAGGACAATTTGATTGTGCTCGCCACGCAGGAAGAGATGCATGTGGAGACGCCCACGCCGGACGACATCTTCCGCATGGGCACGGTGGCGCACATCAAGCAGATGCTGAAGCTCCCCAACGGCACGATCCGCGTGCTCGTGGAAGGGCTGCGCCGGTCGCGGATTCTTTCCTACGAGCAGGAGGAACCGTACTTCGCCGTGCGCGTCGAAGAGATCGAGGAACAGCGTGACGTGGAGGACAACGAGACGGAAGCGCTCATGCGCACGGCGCTCAACCATTTTGAGCAGTACATCCGCCTGTCGCGCAAGGTGTCGCCGGAGACGCTGACGGCGGTGATGGACATCGACGAACCCGGCCGGCTGGCCGATGCCATCGCCTCGCACATGGCCCTCAAGATCCGCGACAAGCAGGCCATCCTGGAGACGGTCGACGTCAAGGCGCGCCTGGAAAAGCTCCTGGAGATCCTCAACAACGAGCGGGAAGTGCTCGAGCTCGAGCGCAAGATTGGCCTGCGCGTCAAGAAGCAGATGGAGCGAACGCAGAAGGAGTACTACCTGCGCGAGCAAATGAAGGCCATCCAGCGCGAGCTCGGCGAGCGCGAAGGGCGGGCCGGCGAAATCGAGGAGCTGCGCGAGAAGCTGAAGAAGTTCGACGCACCGCAGAATATTAAGGAAAAGATCGAGAAGGAGATCGACCGGCTGGAAAAGATGCCGGCCACGTCGGCGGAGAGCGCCGTCATCCGCACGTACATCGACTGGCTGTTCGCCCTGCCGTGGACGCAGCGCACCGAGGACAACCTCGACCTGGCCCACGCCGAGAAGGTGCTCAACGAAGACCATTACGGCCTGGAAAAGGTGAAGGAGCGCATTCTCGAGTACCTGGCCGTGCAAAACCTCGTCGGCAAGCTGAAGGGGCCGATCCTCTGCCTCGTCGGACCGCCGGGGGTGGGGAAGACGTCCCTCGGCCGCTCCATTGCCCGCGCCCTCGGCCGCAAGTTCGTGCGCGTCTCCCTCGGCGGGGTGCGCGACGAAGCGGAGATCCGCGGCCACCGGCGCACCTACGTCGGCGCCCTGCCTGGCCGGATCATCCAGGGGATGAAGAACGCCGGCACGGTCAACCCGGTCTTTTTGCTCGACGAGATCGACAAGATGGCGATGGACTTCCGCGGCGACCCGTCGGCGGCGCTTCTCGAGGTGCTGGATCCCGAACAGAACCACGCCTTCAGCGACCACTACATCGAGGAGCCCTACGACCTGTCGCAGGTCATGTTCATCGCCACGGCCAACACGACGCACACCATTCCCCGTCCTCTTCTCGACCGGATGGAGGTGATCCACCTCTCCGGCTACACCGAGGTGGAGAAGCTGCACATCGCCCGCGACTATCTCTTGCCCAAGCAAATGAAGGAGCACGGGCTGGGCAAAGACAAGCTCCAGGTGCACGACGAGGCCCTGATGAAGATCATCCGCCGCTACACGCGCGAAGCCGGCGTGCGCAACCTGGAGCGCCAGCTGGCCACCTTGTGCCGCAAAGCGGCCAAGCTGATCGTGAGCGGGGAGAAGAAGCGCGTCGTCGTCACGCCGAACACGGTGGAGACGTACCTCGGCAAGCCGAAGTACCGCTACGGCGTGGCGGAGAAAAAGGATCAGGTGGGCGTGGCCACCGGGCTGGCCTGGACCGAGGCCGGCGGCGACACGCTGTCGGTCGAGGTGTCGGTGCTGCCGGGCAAGGGCAAGCTGACGCTGACCGGCCACCTCGGCGACGTGATGAAGGAGTCGGCCCAGGCGGCCTTCAGCTACATCCGCTCGCGGTGGGAAGTGCTCGGCATCGACCCCGAGTTCCACGAGAAGACGGACGTCCACATCCATGTGCCGGAGGGGGCCATTCCCAAGGACGGCCCATCGGCCGGCATCACCATCGCCACGGCCCTGGCCTCGGCCTTGACGGGTCGCCCCGTGTCGCGGGAGGTGGGCATGACCGGGGAGATCACCCTGCGCGGAATGGTCCTGCCCATCGGCGGGGTGAAGGAGAAGGTGCTGAGCGCCCACCGGGCGGGGCTCAAGACGGTGGTGTTGCCCAAGGAAAACGAGAAAGACCTCGACGACGTGCCGGAGACGGTGCGCGCCGATCTGCGCTTTGTCCTCGTCGAGCACATGGACGAGGTGCTGAAGGTGGCGCTCAAGGAGGAGGTCGTGGCGCCGCCGGCGTGGCTGAAGGAGCGCGCCGATGACGGCGAGGAGAAGCCGGAGGCGGCGGTACCGTCTGCGGCCGTCCTGGAGCGGGGGGATGCGGGACGTGAAGGTGACGCAGGCAGCGTACGCATGTAGCGCGGTTTCGCCCGACCAGTACCCGAAGGACCGGCTCCCGGAGATCGCCCTGGTGGGCCGCTCCAACGTGGGCAAGTCGTCGTTCATCAACAAGATGGTGAACCGCCACAAGCTGGCCCACACCAGCTCCACGCCGGGGAAAACGCGCACGCTGAACTTCTACCGCATCAACAACCGCTTCTACTTTGTCGACTTTCCCGGCTACGGTTTCGCCAAGGTGTCGAAGGAGGAGCGGGCGAAGTGGGCGGCGTTCATCGAGGAGTACCTGACCAGCCGCCGCTTTCTCGTCGGCGTCGTCCACATCGTCGACCTGCGCCATCCGCCCACGGCCGACGACAAGCTGATGGCCGACTGGCTGCGCCATGCCGGCCTCCCCACCGTCGTCGTGGCCACCAAGGCCGACAAGGTGTCGCGCGGCCAGTGGCCCAAGCACGTGAAGGCGGTGCGCGAGGGGCTCGGCCTGAACGAGGAGGTGCCCGTGGTCGTCTTCTCGGCCGAGACGGGGGAAGGCAAGGACAAGGTGTGGGGCCTCCTCCTCGACTGGGTCGACGCCTTCAAGCCGCCGGTGGTGTAGGGGAAGAGGGAGCAGGTTCGACTTGTCCGAAAACGCAGCGGGTGGTGCGAACGGAAAAGGCCCTTTTCCGCAGAGGAGCGGAAGGGGCCTTTTCTTGTGATGGGGCTTACAGGTTGACCGGTCCAGCGGGACGCAGCTTCTGGGCATGAGCATGCGCTGGACCGCTAGGGGGCTACCATGCGCAACCCGAGTGTTGATCAGTCCGGTGGCATCGTACGGGGCGTTTGTCCTCGGCGCCTTCTCTACCGCTCGTAGACCAGCCGGCCGCCCACCAGGGTGAAGGCGCAGCGGAGGTCGGGGTCCAGCACCGTGATGTCGGCGTCCTTTCCCGGGGCGAGACTTCCCTTGCGCGCAGCCAAGCCCACCTTCCGCGCCGGGACGAGGCTGGCCATGGCCACGGCCGCAGGGAGCGGAAGGCCCACCCGGTGCACCATGTGGGCCATCCCGCGGCCCGGATGGCATCGGTGATGAGGTGAAGGCCCCGGCTTCCTTTCGCCGCCACTGCCAGGCGCAGGGCCAGGGGGGAGACATGGAGGCCGTCGACTTGCGCAGCGGTGGCGTTTGTGTGCCCGATCGAGACCACCACCCCCTGCGCGGCGAGGTGCGCGATCACCTCCAGGGCTCCAGGGAGCTCCGGGGCCAGGGTCACCTGCCAGACGGGACCGTCGGGCCCGGGAAGCCCGCCCGCCTGCAGGATCCCGTCCTCCGGCGCCGAGACGAGGGTGGCGAGGAGCCCGGTGGTGCCGTGGCGGGCGTGGGTGGTGCAGGCGGTGAGGACGGCGTCGAGCGTGCCGTCGGCAAAGTCGGCCCCGCCGCCCCGTCCCGGATGACCACGACGCCATCGGGGAGGATCCGGTCCGGCAGCACGAGCTGTCCACGGATCCAGCGCATGAACGTTCCCTCCCGCGCGCCTTGATTTTTTTCCCATCCGCCGGTATGCTGGAAACAAGAGGTGAGGGAAATGTTCAAAAAATTCTTGTCCAAGATCGGCATCGGGGCCGCCACGATTGACCTGGTCCTGGAAACGGACACGGTGCGCATGGGCGAAACCGTGCGGGGCGAATTGGTTGTGACCGGCGGCGAGGTGGAGCAGGCCATCGAAGGGATCCAAGTCGATCTCGTCGTCACGTCGCAGTACGAAGTGGACGATGCCGTGCGCCACGTGCGGGAGACGGTGGCGCGCCAGACGATCAGCGACGCCTTCGTCCTCCATCCGGGGGAAACGAAGACCTATCCGTTTGCGTTCGCGATTCCGACGGGCATTCCCGTCTCGTCTGTCACCACCCGATACGTTTTCGCCACCAACCTGGAGATCGACGCCGCCCTCGATGCGAAGGACCGCGATCCGGTGACGGTGTTGCCCACAGGGCTGTTGCAGAACTTTCTCGAAGGGTTTGCGCTGCTCGGGTTTGTGCCGAGGCGGGAAGCGTACACCGGGCGCTATCAGATCTTCGATTTTTCCCCTACCGCGTGGCTGCGCGGGCAGCTCGACGAGCTGGTCTTCCAGTTTGATCCGCGCAAAACCCAGACCGCCGTGGAGGGGTATTTTGAGATCGACAAGAAAAACAAAGGCCTGCTCGGGCTCATCGCCGATGAGCTGGACCTGGATGAGAAAAAGGGGCGCTTCCGCTTTACCGCCACCGAGCTGGCGTCCAGAGACAAGGCGGCGGAAACGATTCGCGCCTTTCTCGAACGCCATTTGCGCGACCTCGTGTAAGGGGAGGCGTCCCCTTTTTCTTTTTGGAAAGCGGGCCCTCGCGCACAGGGGCGTTCATTTCCGTCTGCTGAGGAGGAGGTACCCGCCCGCCACCATGGCCGCCGCCGGCCACCATCGGTGGAGCGTGGCGAGGGCGTCGAGCGGCGGAAGCAGGCGGGCGTCCACAGCGGCCTGCAGGGCGGCGCTCGCCCCGATGACGGCCGCTGCCGCCCACACGAGGGGCGCCCGCGTGGCCCACGCTGCGACGAAGCAAGCCGTCGCCACGATCAGGGGTTCGACGAGGGCTGCGCGCAGCCCGGCCCCCAGGTGGGCGTTGGCCAGGGGCAAGAGGCCAAAGCCGAGAAGGAGCAGGCCGGGGATGAGCAGGTTGGCGTCGCGTCGCTGCCGGGCGGTGTAGGCAAAGTAGGCGCCAAGGGCGGCAAGGAGGGCCGAAGGGCTGAGCACCACGTCGAGGACGGGGTGGTGGAGTTGGCGGTTGAGCAGGGTCAGCCCGGTCCACAACAGGGCCGAGCCGCCGAGGAGGAAGCGACGTCCGCTCGGGCGCTTGGGCATCGGCGATCACCTCCGGTTTGTCAGCGGGGCGGCTGCGCGGACGCGGCTTGCTGCGTGCGCGGCCGCGTCGGCCATTCGGCCAGCACCATGCCGGCGAAGATGAGCGCGCCGCCGACGAGGGCAAGGGGACCGAGCACCTCGCCGATCCACAGGTACGACGTGAGGGCGGCAAACAGCGGTTCGGTGGCGAAGATGAGGGCCACGTGGGCCGGCGTGGTGTATTGCTGGAAGGCCGTCTGCGCCCAGAAGGCGAGGGCCGTGGCCGGCACGGCGGTGATGACGAGGGCGAGCCCCACGTCGCGGCTGGCCAAGACGGCGGGGGACACCATGCGGGCCGGGTCTTCCCACACGAGGGCGGCGACGAAGCTGAGGAGGGACACCGTGGCGATCTGCACCACGGCGAGGGCCAGGGCGTCGTGGCGCGGGGCAAAGCGGCCGGTGTAGACGATCTGCAGGGCGAAGCAGAGGGCGCACAAGAGCACGAGGGCGTCGCCGCGGTTCCAGGCGCCGCCGGAGACAAGCGCAAAGAGCCCCGCCTCGCTTCCTTCTTCAACTGAACGGAAGGCCTCTTCCCCCGCGCCGGAGAGGAGGTACAGCCCGGCGGCGGCCAGCACGGCGCCGACCCACGCCGGAGGGGAGGGGCGATGGCGCAAAATCAGCCAGCTGAACAGGGGCACAAGGACGACGGAGAGCCCGGTGATGAAACCGGCCCGCGCCGGCGTGGTCCACAGAAGGCCGAGGGTTTGCAGTGCATAGCCGCCGAAGAGCCACACGCCCAGCACCGCTCCGGCGGCCAGGCTGCGCCGGGTGAGGCGTACCCGCTGCCGCAGCAGCCGCCCGATGGCCCACAGGCATACCGCCGCCAGGGCGAAGCGGACGGCCAGAAAGCTGAAGGGCGGCAGTTTCGCGATGGCTTTCTGCACGAGCACGAACGTGGCCCCCCACACGAAGGCCACACCGAGGAGCACGGCATCGGCTGCCCACTTACGCATGTTGGGCTTCCCGCCTTTCGTTGCCAGAATCGTGTTACAACGGAACCATTATACCACGCGGCCCGGGCAACTGTCCGGGATTGTTCACATTTGCCTTCCGTTTGCCGGCGGACAACGTGTTATAATGACGATGATGTGAGAGACTAGGATCGACAGCGTTTGCGCTTTTGTGCCAGCAAAGGCGGGTGAACCCTATGCACATCCTGGTGGTTGGCCTCAACCACAAGACGGCGCCGGTCGCCGTGCGCGAAAAGCTGGCCTTTACGCCGGAGCACCGCGATCGGGCCCTGCCGGTGTTGCGCAATACGAAGAGCGTCCTCGAAGGCGTCATCCTCTCCACCTGCAACCGCATGGAGGTGTACGCCGTCGTCGACCAGCTGCACACCGGCGAGCATTTCATCAAGGGCTTCTTGAGCGAGCAGTTCAACCTGCCGAAGGAGGAATTTGTCGACTACTTGTACGTGAAGGCCAATGACGAGGCCGTCGTTCATCTCTTCCGGGTGACGGCGGGCCTCGATTCCCTCGTGTTGGGCGAGACGCAGATCCTCGGCCAGGTGCGCGAGGCGTACTACGCGGCGCTCGAGGCCGGCGCCACGGGAACGGTCTTCAACACCCTGTTCAAGCAGGCCATCACGCTGGCCAAGCGCGCCCATGCCGAGACACAGATCAACCACAACGCCGTGTCGGTCAGCTATGCCGCCGTCGAGCTGGGGAAGAAGGTGTTCGGCTCCTTTGCCGGCAAGCGCGTGCTGATCATCGGCGCCGGCAAGATGGGCGAGCTGACCGTCAAGCACCTCCTGGCCAACGGGGCGCGCCAGGTGATGGTCGTCAACCGCACGGTGGAGAAGGCGCGGGAGCTGGCCGCGTCCTACGACGGCGAGGCCTACGGTTTCGACGCGCTGCCCGAGGTGCTCGTGCGGGCCGACGTTGTGATCAGCTCCACCGGCGCGCCGGGCTACGTGGTGACGAAGGCCGACGTCGCCGCGGCGATGGCCCAGCGCCGCTGGCGGCCGCTCTTCCTCATTGACATTGCCGTGCCGCGCGATCTCGACCCGGCCATCGCCGAGCTGGACAACGTCTACCTCTACGACATCGACGACCTCAAGGGCGTCGTGGCGGCCAACTTGCGCGAGCGCGAGAAGGAGGCGCGCAAGATCGAGGCGATGATCGCCGAGGAGCTGGAGGCGTTCCACAAGTGGCTGAACACCCTGGGCGTCGTGCCGCTCATCGCCGCCCTGCGCGAGAAGGCCCTGGCGATCCAGGACGAGGCGATGAAGCGCATCGAGAAGAAGCTGCCGCACCTTTCCGAGCAGGAGCTGCGCGTCATCCGCAAGCAGACGAAGAGCATCGTCAACCAGCTGCTGCGCGACCCCATCCTGCGCATCAAGGAGCTGGCCGCCGAGCCCAACGCCGAAGAGGCCAAGGCGCTGTTTGCCACGATCTTCGCCCTGGAAGAGGCCCTTGCCGCGCGTCAGGCCCAGGAGACCGCCTGTAGGCGGCCGGAAGCCGACGCCGCGCGCGGCCGGCTTCCGGCGGTGGAGGCTCTGGAACTTCCCCTCCGGCCGTGAGAAGCGCGTCTCCCGCCGCCACGCGATAAAGGAGCGGTCGCCATGTTGGGGCTCAGCTGGCTGTACGACGCCATCCTGACCATCTATGCCCTCAGTGTGCTGGCGTACTTCTCGGATTTTCTGCAGCGCAACCGGAAGGCCAATCGCTTTGCCTTCGGGTTGCTTTCTGCTGTTTGGACGCTGATGACCTTTTTCTTTCTGGGGCGGGCGTGGGAGAAGCAGTACCTGCCCCTCGTCACCTTGTTTGACACCCTCTTTTTCTTCAGCTGGATGCTGGTCAGCCTGTCGCTCGTGCTCAACTGGTTCTACCGCGTCGATTTGTTCGTCTTTTTCGCCAATGTGGTCGGGTTCGCCTTTTTGGCCTTCAGCCTTTTCGCCCCGCAGGAGACGACGCCGGAGGGCTTGGAGCACCTGCGCTCCAACCTCTTGTGGCTGCACATCAGCATGGCCTTTTTCAGCTACGTGGCCTTCTTTTTGTCGGCCATCTTCTCGGCGATGTACCTGTGGCACGACCGCATGCTAAAACGCAAGGACTGGCATCCGCGCCTGTGGCGCTTTCCCAGCCTTGAGGTTCTCGACCGCTTTGCCTTTCGCCTGGTGGCCGTTGGCGTGCCGCTCTTTCTCCTTGGCCTCATCCTCGGGGCCATTTGGGCATACTGGAAGATACCCGGAAACTTCTGGCTCGACCCGAAGGTGCTGGCCTCGCTGGCCGTGTTGGCGATGTACGTGGCGTATCTGGTTCGCCGCTTGCGCCACCAGTGGCCGGCCAAGCGCCTGGCGGAGTGGAACCTGATCGCCTTTGTCGCCGTCTTGGTGAACCTGCTCGTGTCGGCGGCCTTTTCCTCGTTCCACCTGTGGCTGTAGGAGGCGACGGGCATGCCGCCCTTGTATCCGGTCTTTTTGAACCTGCAGGGCCGCCCGTGCCTCGTCGTCGGCGGGGGCGCGGTGGCGGAACGGAAGGTGCACGGCCTCCTGGCCGCCGAGGCGCGGGTGACGGTGGTCAGCCCGGCGGCAACGGACGCGTTGCGGACCCTTGCCGAGCGGGGGGCGATTCGCTGGTTGGCGCGCCCCTTCGAACCGGACGACGTCTCCGGCATGGCCCTCGTCGTGGCGGCGACGAACCGGCCCGAGGTGAACGCCCGGGTGAGCGAGGCGGCCCAGCGGCACGGCGTGTGGGTGAACGTCGTCGACCAGCCGGAGCGGTGCACCTTCTTCGTGCCGTCGGTGGTGCGGCGCGGCGACCTGGTGCTGGCCGTCTCCACCGGCGGGGCCAGCCCGTCGCTCGCCCGGCGCATCCGCCGTGAGCTGGAGGCGCGCTACGGCGACGCCTATGCGGGGTACGTGGCCAACCTCGCCGCCCTTCGCGCCTACGTGCAGGATCGCGTGGCCGACGAGGCGACGCGTCGCGCCCTCCTCGCCCGGTTTGCCGACGACCCCTGGCGCGCGGCGGCCCTCGCCGAGGACGCCGACGCGTGGCTGGCGCGGGCCAAGGCGTGCGTCGACGCGGAGCTCGGGCCGGCCGGCGAACGGGTGCCGGCGGATGCGGCGGAAGTGGCGCGCGATGCCGAGAACGGAGGATGACCGATGCGAAGGATTGTCGTGGGGACGCGGCGCAGCGCCCTGGCCATGACGCAAACGCAGTGGGTGATCGAGCGGCTGAAAGCCCTCGGCACCGGGCACGCGTTTGCCGTGCAGCCGATCGTCACGAAGGGCGACCGCATTCTCGACGTGACGCTGTCCAAAATCGGCGGCAAGGGCCTGTTCGTCAAGGAGATCGAACAGGCGCTCCTGGACAGGGAAGCCGATCTGGCCGTACATAGCCTAAAAGACCTGCCGGCGGAGCTGCCCGACGGCCTGGTGATCGCCGCCGTTCCGCCGCGGGAAGACCCGCGCGACGCCCTCATCTCCCGCGACGGGCGCCGCTTCGAGCAGCTGCCCGCCGGGGCGGTGGTGGGCACGAGCAGCCTGCGCCGCGCCGCCCAGCTCCTCGCGTGGCGGCCCGACGTGCGCGTGGTGCCCTTGCGCGGGAATGTCGACACGCGCCTCAAGCGCCTGGAGGCGGGCGACTTTGACGCCATCGTGCTCGCCGCGGCGGGCCTGGCGCGCATGGGCTGGCTCAACCGGGTGACGGAATTCCTGCCCCCCGAGCGGGTCATCCCCGCCGTTGGCCAGGGGGCCCTCGCCGTGGAGTGCCGGGCCGACGATGACGAGGTGCTCGCGCTGGTGGCCCGCCTCAACGACCGCGACACGGAGCGGGCGGTGCGCGCCGAGCGGGCCTTCCTGCACCGCTTGAACGGCGGCTGCCAGGTGCCCCTCGGGGCCCATGCCGTGGTCGAGGGCGACCGCGTGCGCCTGACCGGCTTTGTCGGCGCGCCGGACGGCTCGCGCCTGATCGTGGAGACGGCGGACGGAACAGAAGCCGAGGAGGTGGGCGTGGCCGCGGCGGAGCGCATCCTCGCCCGCGGCGGCGACGCCCTTTTGGAGCAGGTGGGAGAGGGGAGTCAGCAATGAGCGACGTGCGAACGGAGCAAGCGGTCTCCGCGGCGGCGACGGCCGCGCGCGGTTCAACTGGCCCGGGCAAGGTGTTCCTCGTTGGTGCCGGGCCCGGCGACGCCAAGCTGATCACCGTGCGCGGGATGGAGGCCCTCGAGCAGGCCGATGTGATCCTGTACGACCGCCTGGCCAATCCGCGTCTCCTGGATTATGCCCGGGACGACGCCGAGCGCATTTACGTCGGCAAGATGCCCGACCGGCACACGCTGACCCAGGAGGAGATCAACGTCCTTCTCGTTGAGAAGGCCCTCGAGGGCAAAACGGTGGTTCGCCTCAAGGGCGGCGATCCGTGCGTCTTCGGCCGTGTGGGGGAAGAGGCCGAGGCCCTGGCGGCTCATGGCATTCCCTTTGAGATCGTCCCCGGCATCACCGCGGGCATCGCCGTCCCGGCCTACGCGGGAATCCCGGTGACGCACCGCGACGTCAACGCCACCGTCGCCTTCGTCACCGGCCACGAGCGGCCGGACAAGGAGACGTCGTCGATCAACTGGGCGAAGCTGGCCACGGCGGTGGACACCCTCGTCTTCTACATGGGCGTGGGCAACCTGCCGTTCATCGTCGAGCAGCTCCTGGCCCACGGCCGCGCGCCTGATACGCCGGTGGCCGTCATCCGCTGGGGCACGCTGCCGGAGCAGGAGACGGTGACGGGCACGCTGGCGACGATCGTCGAGCGGGTGCGCGCAGCCGGCCTCAAGCCGCCGGCGATCACCGTCGTCGGCGACGTGGTGCGGTTGCGCGAAAAGCTGGCGTGGTACGAGAAGAAGCCCCTCTTCGGCAAACGGGTGCTCGTCACGCGGGCGCGGGCCCAGGCCAGCGACCTCTCCCGCCTCATCGCCGAGCTGGGCGGCGAGCCTGTGGAGTTTCCCGTCATCCGCCTCGTGCCGCCGCGCAATCCGGCGCCCCTCGACGCGGCCCTCGACCGCCTCGGCGACTTCGACTGGGTGATCTTCACGAGCACAAACGGCGTGGCCTTCTTCTTCCGCCGCCTGCGGGAGCGGGGCATTGACATCCGCACCATGGCCAGGGCGCGTGTCGCCGCCGTGGGTCCGAAGACGGCGGAGGCCCTCGAGGAGAAGGGGATGCGCGTCGAGCTCCTGCCCCAGCGCTTTGACGGCGACGCCCTGGCCGAGGCCCTGGCCGGCAAGGTGAAGGCCGGCGACCGCGTCCTCCTGCCGCGGGCCGACATCGCCCGCAAGGCCCTGCCGGAGGCGCTGCGGGCCCTCGGGGCCGAGGTGACCGAGGCCGACACCTACGACAACGTCATCGACGCCCGCGGCGCCGACGAGGTGGCGGCCCTCCTGCGCGAGGGGCGCATCCACGTCGTCACCTTTACCAGCTCGTCGACGGTAAGGAACTTCGTCGAAGCGCTAAAAGACCATGACGTGCCCGCCCTCCTCGACGGGGTGACGGTGGCCTGCATCGGCCCCGTCACGGCGAAGACGGCGGAAGCCCTCGGCCTGCGCGTCGACGCTGTGGCCGAGGAGGCGACGATCGAAGGCCTGGTTCGGGCCATTGGAGGTGGAGCGCGATGAGCTTTGCCCGCCTGCGCCGGCTGCGCCGCACGCCGGCTCTGCGCGCCTTGGTGCGCGAAACGCAGCTGTCTGTGGACGACCTGATCTATCCGCTGTTTGTGGTGGAAGGCGAAAATATTAAAGAAGAAGTGCCGTCGATGCCCGGCGTCTACCACTTCTCCCTCGACCGCCTGGACGAGGAAGTGGGCGAGGCGGTCCACCTGGGCCTCAAGGCCGTCATCCTCTTCGGCGTGCCGCGCCACAAGGACGAGGTGGGCTCGGAGGCCTACGCCGAGGACGGCATCGTCCAGCGAGCCACGCGCCGCATCAAGGAGCAGTATCCCGACCTTGTCGTCATCGCCGACACCTGCCTGTGCCAGTACACGAGCCACGGCCACTGCGGCGTGGTGGAAAACGGCGAGGTGCTGAACGACCCCTCCCTTGAGCTCTTGGTGAAGACGGCCGTCTCCCAGGCGGCGGCCGGCGCCGACGTGATCGCCCCGTCAAACATGATGGACGGCTTCGTCCACGCCATCCGCAAGGGCCTTGACGAAGCGGGGTACACCCACGTGCCCATCCTCTCCTACGCGGTGAAGTACGCCTCGGCCTTTTACGGCCCGTTCCGCGACGCGGCCCACTCCGCGCCGCAGTTCGGCGACCGCAAGACGTACCAGATGGACCCGGCCAACGCCCGCGAGGCCCTGCGCGAGGCGCGCGCCGACGTGGAGCAGGGGGCCGACCTGTTGATGGTGAAGCCGGCCCTGGCCTACCTCGACATCATCCGGCTCTTGAAGGAGCACTTCGATCTCCCCGTGGCGGCCTACAACGTGAGCGGCGAGTACAGCATGGTGAAGGCGGCGGCGGCCAACGGGTGGATCGACGAGCGCGCCGTGGTGATGGAACTCCTCACCGGTATCAAGCGGGCCGGCGCGGACCTCATCCTCACCTACTTCGCTAAGGATGTGGCCCGCTGGCTCAAAGGAGGCGAGTAGCATGAGCGTGCAGACGATGGACGCCCTCGACCGCGAGCTTTTGAACCTGCTGCAGGAAGACCTGCCCCTCGTGCCGCGCCCGTACCAGGCCCTCGCCGAGCGCCTCGGCACCACGGAGGACGACGTGCTCCGCCGCGTGGCCGAGCTGAAGAAGACCGTCGTGCGCCAGATCTCGGCCATCTTCGACACGCGGGCCCTCGGCTACGCATCCAGCCTGGTGGCCGCCCGCGTCAAGCCGGAGCTGGTGGACGAGGCGGCGCAGGTGATCAACGAGCACCCCGGCGTCAGCCACAATTACAAGCGCAACCACGCCTTCAACCTGTGGTTCACCATCGCCGTGCCGCCCAACAGCCGCTTCGGCCTGGAGAAGACGGTGGAGATTCTCGGTCAGCGCGCCCCGGGCGTCGAGTCGATCCGCCTCCTGCCGACGCTGAAGCTGTTCAAGATCGGCGTGCAGCTTGACGTCACCGGAAAGGAGGACACGGCAAAGGCCAAGGCCAAGCCCACCTACACCGACGAGGACCGCCGAAACGCCGACAACCGCCTCTCCGACCTCGACATCGCCATGATCCGCGAGCTGCAGAAGGACCTCCCGGTGACGGCGCGTCCCTTCGACGAGTGGGCGCAGAACATCGGCATCACCACCGAGGAGCTCCTCGCCGGCGCGGAGAGCCTGAAGAAGCGCAAGCTGATGCGCCGCTTTTCCGCCGTGCTGCGCCACCGCCAGGCCGGCTTCCTCTTCAACGGCATGGGCGTGTGGAACGTGCCCGACGACAAGGTGGAAGAAGTGGGGCCGAAGATGGCCGCCTTCAAGGCCGTCAGCCACTGCTACCTGCGCCCGCGCTACGAGGACTGGCCCTACAACATCTTCACCATGGTCCACGGCCGCTCGCTGGAGGAATGTGAGGCCATCCTGAAATCGATTGAGGAGGAGACGGGCATCACCGACCGGATCGTGCTCTACTCCACGAAGGAGTACAAGAAGACGCGCGTCGAGTACTTCACACCGGAGACGTACGAATGGGAAGCGAAAGTGGCGGAAGAGATGGGGTTGTAAAGCGGAATTCCCCTGTTCCACGGTTCCTACGCGCGGCGATCCGCCGCAGGCAATGGCGGGTCGCTTGTTTTTTGTGTCGTCGACCGGCAGTGTTGCAAAAACTCCGGCAGGTCGACGACACTTCTGCAAAATCCTTTCTCCAAAAAGCCCTCTTGCGGCGCGGTCTTCAGTGGTGTACAATACTTTCGTAAGATTTTGCGAGCTTCGCGCTCACACTTATCCCCTTGTTGGGGCAAGGTTTTTGGGGTTTGGAGCCTACCTATGAGGGATTGGAACCTGTTTTCGAATCAAGCCGCGAGAACCATGCCTCTTGGTTTGGAGCCTACCTATGAGGGATTGGAACTGTCTTTGGTACTGGCCGCCTCTTTCGCGATGATATTGTTTGGAGCCTACCTATGAGGGATTGGAACATCTTCTTCGCGTCAGCTAACGCCTGCTCCGTGGCGCGTTTGGAGCCTACCTATGAGGGATTGGAACACGCGACGACCCACCCAACGGCTGGAAAGCCGGGCGAAAGTTTGGAGCCTACCTATGAGGGATTGGAACCCTTCAAACGGGGCATAACCAACACCACCTTTCACTAGTTTGGAGCCTACCTATGAGGGATTGGAACCCCGTTAGCGTCGTAAGTGAGTTCAACGTTACGCGTATCGTTTGGAGCCTACCTATGAGGGATTGGAACCGCCGAAGGACACCCGTCTGGGCGTACACGGCATAGGTTTGGAGCCTACCTATGAGGGATTGGAACGTTAGACGACAAGGCGGTCAATACGTCGGATAGGAGAGTTTGGAGCCTACCTATGAGGGATTGGAACGGTTGAAGGTGAGGGTGAGGAGGCCGAGGCTAATGCGTTTGGAGCCTACCTATGAGGGATTGGAACATCATGGAAAACCGCGCCATACCGCCCCCTCCGCGGGTGTTTGGAGCCTACCTATGAGGGATTGGAACCACGATGGACGAGCTGTTCGAGGCAGCACGTGCGAAGGTTTGGAGCCTACCTATGAGGGATTGGAACGCTACTTCAATGGTACTGGGAATACCAACCGTATCACGAGTTTGGAGCCTACCTATGAGGGATTGGAACGCGCAAGAAAAAGCGCCGCGTGGGGCGCTCTTCTCCTCGTTTGGAGCCTACCTATGAGGGATTGGAACCCGGACATCATCGAGGTGTTCGGGCAGAACGTCATCGACGTTTGGAGCCTACCTATGAGGGATTGGAACTGTTTTCACTACGTGAAAACAAAATCGGGCGTGGGCAGTTTGGAGCCTACCTATGAGGGATTGGAACCCGTCGATAACCGCAAGCCCAGCAAAGCGCCAGAGCTTGTTTGGAGCCTACCTATGAGGGATTGGAACATGGTCATGTTGTCTCCCTCCTAGTTCGTTTTTTTGGTTTGGAGCCTACCTATGAGGGATTGGAACTCGGAGCCGTAGGGGTTCGCCATCACGCGTCACCCTGTTTGGAGCCTACCTATGAGGGATTGGAACAGCTGGCCGGGGTTCCGAACTACACCGAGGTGTACGGTTTGGAGCCTACCTATGAGGGATTGGAACGACCACCAACGCATTGCTTCAGCAAACGACATTTCGGGTTTGGAGCCTACCTATGAGGGATTGGAACACACGTATCGCCTCCTGCGCTCGCGTGGCATTCCCGTTTGGAGCCTACCTATGAGGGATTGGAACCCGGTCGCCCTCGGACCGCGAGCGCAGGGTCGGCCCGTTTGGAGCCTACCTATGAGGGATTGGAACGATCTAGAGCATGGTACCGATCCCATAGACGCTCGATCGTTTGGAGCCTACCTATGAGGGATTGGAACTGCCCCTGCTGGTACATGAAGGCGATTTGCTGAATCGGTTTGGAGCCTACCTATGAGGGATTGGAACTTAAGGTTGCGCAGAAGCAAAAGGGAGTCGGTATTACCGTTTGGAGCCTACCTATGAGGGATTGGAACCTGACCCAGTAGTTATACCCGATGCCAGCCCATCCGGTTTGGAGCCTACCTATGAGGGATTGGAACGAAGACGGCGAAGAGGGGGCCCGCGAGGCCGTCCGCGTTTGGAGCCTACCTATGAGGGATTGGAACACGAGGTGGAGTTTCGGGAGGACACCGACGAGCAATGTTTGGAGCCTACCTATGAGGGATTGGAACGTCCGCCGTCCGGCAGACCGGCGCACCCGTCTTTTCCCCCGGTTTGGAGCCTACCTATGAGGGATTGGAACATCGGCTCCCGCATGTCCGTCTCCACCTGAAGGGAGCGTTTGGAGCCTACCTATGAGGGATTGGAACCGTTTGAAGCCAAAAAACTGAGGGAGGGGTTGTGATGAGTTTGGAGCCTACCTATGAGGGATTGGAACACTGCACTGGTGTTCTTCGTCGTCGTGGACTATGTATCGTTTGGAGCCTACCTATGAGGGATTGGAACCCCCAAACAAGGGCAACAAAAAAGCCCGGCTCATTGGGTTTGGAGCCTACCTATGAGGGATTGGAACAGTATACAAAGTAGCGGCCGATGATAAACCCTTCGTGTTTGGAGCCTACCTATGAGGGATTGGAACAGGGGAACATCTACGTCTACCGGGCGGTCATGACCATTGTTTGGAGCCTACCTATGAGGGATTGGAACGCCGGGAACGCGTACATTGAGGCGGTCCGGCCGACGAGTTTGGAGCCTACCTATGAGGGATTGGAACATGATATCCTCTGCCGGAATGTCGTCGTACAGGACGGGTTTGGAGCCTACCTATGAGGGATTGGAACGCCGGTCGGCCTCGACACCGTCCTCACCGTCTGTTGCGTTTGGAGCCTACCTATGAGGGATTGGAACCTGGGGATCACCGATGATGTCCAGCTTGTCAAGGTTGGTTTGGAGCCTACCTATGAGGGATTGGAACTGTTCAAATCGGCCACGGAGATTTACGACACCACGTCCGTTTGGAGCCTACCTATGAGGGATTGGAACGGGCTCAGCAAGACCGTCTCGTCGATTTTTGTCGCTGTTTGGAGCCTACCTATGAGGGATTGGAACTTCCTGCGAATAAGCCTGCCGTAAACAAAAAAATACGCGTTTGGAGCCTACCTATGAGGGATTGGAACCGCTATCGTTCCAGTAATCCTCCCGACTTCCGCCGAGTTTGGAGCCTACCTATGAGGGATTGGAACAACTTTGGAACGTGAGCGAAAACACGATCCGCACGCTCAGTTTGGAGCCTACCTATGAGGGATTGGAACCCCCGCACCAAAAACGGCTGAGAGAGGCATTTCCGCGGTTTGGAGCCTACCTATGAGGGATTGGAACCCACTCCCGTGGGCCGCTCCGAAGACTTGAAGCTGCCCGTTTGGAGCCTACCTATGAGGGATTGGAACATCCGTTTGGCGCCGTGCTCCCGCGCCATCGCCAGTGCGTTTGGAGCCTACCTATGAGGGATTGGAACATTCTCATTGGCGATCAGGATGATGAGGAGTTCATTGTTTGGAGCCTACCTATGAGGGATTGGAACACGCGGGACAATTTTCGCGCCTTCGCGTTTGCCCCGTACAGTTTGGAGCCTACCTATGAGCATTCCTGTAATGAAACATGCGGGGGTTTGAGCAAATGAAAACCTCCTGATATCG
>NZ_BMOF01000025.1 GCF_014646935.1 Calditerricola satsumensis
CCTAGATACAGGCACAGCGAAAAAAGCTCGTGATTGCGAAAAATTGACAACTTCGTGAACAATTTTTATAATAGGGACGAACGGATCGCCGGGCGCATCGCTGATGCGAGGCAGCGCTCCTGCCGGACGGTCAGCGGATTGCCCGGAACGGAAGGCGAAGTTGCGCGCCGGCAGCGCTCCTGCTTGGCGCCGTAACGTCGCAATGGCCGTATTTTGCCCATTGGCGCAAAAACGGCGTTGCGGCGTTTTCTTTTTTCCCTAATGGAAACGATCGCAAAGGAGGTCCCCGCATGGTGCGCGCTGCGCAAAACCGCTGGGCCATTGCCGCCGCCGCTGTCGCCTTTCATCTGATGATCGGCTCGGCCTATGCCTGGAGCGTCTTCACCAAGCCCCTCATGGCCCAATTGGGATGGAGCCAGAAAGAGGTGTCCCTTGCGTTTAGCATCGCCATCTTTGCGCTGGGCATGTCGGCCGCGTTCATGGGACGGTTTGTCGAACGCCATGGCCCGCGGAAATCCGGAACGCTGGCTGCCATCTTCTTCGGGACGGGCGTGGCCGGATCCGGCTTGGCCGTTGCCCTGAAGTCGTTGCCGCTCTTGTACCTGTTTTACGGCCTGATCGGTGGCATTGGGCTGGGCATCGGGTACATCACCCCGGTCTCGACGCTGGTCAAGTGGTTTCCCGACCGGCGGGGACTGGCCACCGGCCTGGCCATCATGGGTTTTGGGTTTGCCTCGCTGGTGAGTGGGCCCGCCGCCGTGCTGATCGAACGGGTGGGCATTGCCCCCACCTTCGCCCTCCTCGGTGCGGTGTACTTTGCGGTGATGCTGGCGGCGGCCCAGGTGCTCACGCCGCCGCCTGCGGGATGGGTGCCGCCGCGCTTTGCCCAACAAGCGGCCGATTCGAGAAAGCGCTTGCCCGTTGACCTGGCCCAGCTGACGGCGGCCGAAGCGGTCAAGACGCGCCGCTTCTGGTTCCTGTGGGTGATGTTGTTCATCAACATCACGTGCGGCATCGCCATCATTTCCGTCGCCTCGCCCATGGGCCAGGAAATCGCCGGCCTATCGCCGCTTGCCGCCGCGTCGATGGTGGGGCTCATGGGGCTGTTTAACGGCATCGGCCGCATCGGTTGGGCGTCGCTGTCCGACTACATCGGCCGCCCCAACGTCTACACGGCCTTCTTCATCCTGCAGATCGGCGCCTTTCTGCTCCTGCCCAATGCGCGCGAGGCGCTCCTCTTCCAGGTGCTCGTCTTCGCCATCATGACTTGCTACGGCGGCGGGTTTGCCACGCTCCCGGCCTACATCGGCGACCTCTTCGGCACCAAGGAGCTGGGGGCGGTTCACGGATACCTGCTCACCGCGTGGGCCCTGGCCGGCGTCGTCGGACCCATCTTGGTGTCCAGCATCTACGATGCCACGAAGAGCTATGCCGGCACCTTGGCCATCTTTGCCGCCCTGTTTGCCGTTGCTCTGGCGGTTTCCCTTTGGATTCGCGCCGACATCAAGGCGTTGCGCACGCAGCGGCAGGCGACAGGCGCCCGCCTGACGCATTCCCACATCTCGTCCTGACAGTTGCCGGCGGCCAGCCGTTCATTGCCGTAACATGCGCTTCCATGGTATACTGAACGTAAGCCACCAACCCCTTCGCAGATGGGCCGGCGGGGGGCGCGAGAACGATGAACAAGTACGAAGCCGAGTTCAGCAACCTGGTTCGAGCCTTCCGCAAGAAGTATATGGGCAAGGGGCCGGTCAAGATCACCACAACATTTTGTAAAAATTGGGCCATTTGTGAGATGGAGGGAAACCTGACGCCCATTGAAAAATTTATGGCCCGAACGGAAGAGGGGCGTCAGGCGTTGCGCGCGGCCCGCACGGAAATGGTGAAAGACCTCTACCGGAAATACCCGCCGCGGGAGATTGAAGAGCTGGTGGGGGCCAAGTTTGTGGACCTCTTTGTGGACATCAACCTCGAAAAGGATTGGGCCATGTCCATCTTCGTGTTTGACCAGGACATCGAAGCGAAGTTTCGCGCGCAAACGGAAAACAAACGCGGGTTGGCACTTGGTAGCGATCCTGCTAAAGGCTAACCGCCGTGACATCGCCTTTGTCTCCAAAGGCCGATTCACGGCGGTTTTTTCATCGAAACGGCGCGCCTCCCGGTGGAACGGGCCCTTCGGAACGCGACAAAAGGAGGCGGAAATCGTTGACCGCTTTGGTCGATCGCTTTGGCCGGCGCCACGATTACCTGCGCATTTCCGTTACCGACCGCTGCAACCTGCGCTGCGTCTACTGCATGCCGGAGGACATGGCGTTTCTGCCCCAGCGCCAGCTGCTCACCGACGACGAGATTGTGGCCGTCGTCCGCGTGGCGGCCCAGCTCGGCGTGCGCAAGCTGCGCATCACGGGGGGCGAGCCCCTCGTACGGCCCGGCCTCGCCGACTTGGTGGCCCGGCTGGCGGCCATCCCCGGCATCGAGGACATCGCCCTCACGACGAACGGCATCTTTCTGGCCGAACAGGCCGAGGCGCTGCGCCGCGCGGGGGTACGGCGGGTGAACGTCAGCCTCGACTCGCTGAAACCCGACCGGTTTCGCCGCATCACCCGCCGCGGCGAGCTGGAGCGCGTGCTGGAGGGGATCGAGCAGGCGCTGGCCGTGGGCTTTTCGCCGGTGAAGCTCAACTGCGTGCTGGTGAAGGGGGTGAACGACGACGAGATCGTCGACTTCATCCGCTTGACCCTGGAACGCCCGCTTCACGTGCGGTTCATCGAGTACATGCCCATCGGCCACCACGCGGAGTGGAAAGCGGGGTACGTACCGCTTACCGACGTGCTCGCCCGGGCGGAGGCGGCGGGCCTGCCGCTCGAGCCGGCGGACGACGCCGTTCCGGGAAACGGGCCGGCGGAGGTGTACCGCGTGCGCGGTGCCTTGGGCACCGTGGGGCTGATCCATCCCGTGAGCGACCACTTCTGCGCCGGGTGCAACCGCCTGCGCCTGACCGCCGACGGCTACTTGAAGCCGTGCCTGTACTGGGTGGAGGAACTGCGCGTGCGCGATTGCATCGGCGACGAGGAGAAGCTGCGCGCGCTGTTCTTCCGGGCCCTCGCCCTCAAGCCGGAGAAGCACGAGATGGCCCGGGCCGGCGAGGCGCTGGACGACGGGCGCGTGCCGACATGGCGGCGCATGTCGCAAATCGGCGGCTAGTGGCCAGGAGGCGAGGCGGCGCCGGGGCTGGGGGTATGGACGAGACTGAGGAAGAGATGAGGGAGGAGAAAGCAATGGGGAAAACGAAGCACACGGGACCGATTTCGCTGCCGAAGCTTCCGGATCCGTCGCTGTGGGTGAGCTGGAAACCCTTTGGCTTTGGCGAGCAGAAGCCGCACCACAACTGGGCGGTGCTCAAAACGCTGTGGGAAAACCGCGACAACCTGCGCTACGCGTGGCGCATCCTGACCCAAGGCGTGTGCGACGGCTGCGCCCTGGGCGTCTCCGGCCTGCGCGACCAAACCTTGAAGGGCCCGCACCTGTGCACGACGCGCCTCAACGTGTTGCGCCTCAACACGCAGCCACCCATCCCCGACGACGTGCTGTTTCAGGACATCGACGAGCTGCGCCGGCTGGACAGCACCGCGCTGCGCAAGCTGGGGCGCCTCCCCTATCCGCTGATCCGCGAGAAGGGCGAACGGCGCTTCCGGCGCATCACGTGGGATGAGGCCCTTGACCGGATTGCGGAGAAGTTTCGCCAGATCGACCCGCGGCAGGCCGCCTTCTACCTGACGGCGCGGGGCATTACCAACGAGACGTACTATGTGGCGGCCAAGGTGGCCCGCTTCCTCGGCACGAACAACATCGACAACGCCTCGCGCATCTGCCATTCGCCCTCGAAAACGGCCCTCAAGCGCACGCTGGGCATCGGGGCCTCCAGCTGCAGCTACAAGGACTGGATCGGCACCGACGTGCTCGTCTTTTGGGGATCGGTGCCGGCGGCCAACCAGCCGGTGTCGACGAAGTACATGTACGCGGCAAAGCGCCAGGGCACCAAGATCCTCGTCGTCAACCCGTACCGCGAGCCGTCGATGGAGCGGTACTGGATCCCGTCTATCCCCGACAGCGCCCTGTTCGGCACCAAGCTGGCCGACGACTTCTACCAGGTGAACATCGGCGGCGACATCGCCTTCATGACCGGCGTGATGAAGCACTGGTTTGAGATGGAAGAGCGCCAGCCGGGTTCGGCCATCGACCACGACTTTGTCCGAAACCACGTGAACGGGTACGAGGAACTCAAGGCCCATGTCCAGCGCTACGACTGGGAGACCCTCGAGAAGGAGGCGGGCCTGTCGCGGGAGCGGATGCGCGAGTTCGCCGAGATCCTGGCCAAGGCCAGGACGGGCGTCTTCGTGTGGTCGATGGGCCTCACCCAGCACCGCTTCGGAACGGACAACGTCACCCAGGTGGTCAACCTGGCCATCCTGCGCGGCTTCATCGGCCGGGAGAAATGCGGCGTGATGCCCATCCGCGGCCATTCCGGCGTGCAGGGGTCGGGCGAGATGGGGGCCGACTGCTTCTCGCTGCCGGGCGGCGAGTTTGATGACGAGAACATCGCGCGCCTCGAGCGCCTGTGGGGCTTCCCCATCCCCCGGTGGCAGGGTGACACCGTTGGCGTCAGCCTGGAGAACGCCCTCCTGCCGGATGACCATCCGCGGAAGCTGCGCCTGTTCTACACGAGCGGCGGCAACTTCCTCGAGACGATGCCCGATCCGGCCTTCGTGCGCCAGTGCCTGGAGAGCGTGGAGCTGCGCGTGCACGCCGACATCATCCTGAACACCTCGACCCTGGTCGACGCGCGGGAGGCGGTTATCGTCCTGCCGGTGATGACGCGCTACGAGATGCCCGGCGGGGGCACGTCGACGTCGACGGAGCGGATGGTCTACTTTTCCCCGGAAATCCCCGGGCCGCGCATCCCCGAGGCGCGGGCCGAGTGGCAGATCTACATTGACCTGGCCGCGCGCGTCAAGCCCGAGCAGGCCCATCTCATCCAATTCCGCGACGCCCAGGCCATCCGCGAGGAGATCGCCAAGGCCAATCCGAACTACGACGGCATCCAGCACCTGAAGAAGGCCGGCGACGTGTTCCAGTGGGGCGGGATGTGGCTGTGCGAGGGCGGCGTCTGCCCGACGAAGGACGGGCGGGCCAACCTCGTCCCCGTGGAGCTGCCGCAGTTCCGCAAGGGAGAAGGAACCTTCTTCGTCACCACGCGGCGCGGCAAGCAGTTCAACTCCATGGTGTACGGCGACGTCGACCCGCTGACCGGCGCCGAGCGCGACGACGTGCTGATCCACGAGGAGGACGCCAGGGCGCTGGGCATTGCCGACGGCGACGCCATCGTCGTCTACAACCGCCACGGGATGTTCCACGGGCGGGCGCGCTACGCGCCGATCCAGCGCGGCAATCTGGCCGTGCACTGGCCCGAGGGGAACGTGCTGTTCCCGCGGGGCAAGTACGAGCCCCACGCGCAGATTCCCATGTACAACACGGTGGCCATTGTGGAGAAGGCCGAGCTGTTCTATGCCCAGAAGGACATCCAGTACCGCGAGGCGCGCCTCGCCGAACTGGATGAGCTCGAGGGGTTTGAAGAAAGCGGCTCGTGTGCGGGATAATGAAAACCCGCCGCGCGGGGGACAAACCCCGTCGGCGGCGGGTGTGCCGCGGTCCGCGCGGGCTACGGGTTTCCGAGCCCGCCGCGGGCCGCTTTTGTTTCGCCTTCCCGGCAGCATGCCGCTTCCGGAACGGGCGGTGCCGTCGTCTCCGGCGACAGTTCCAGCGGTTTCAGCGGGTCCCAGGTGTCGCCCTGATGGCCGACCCACGCCATGCCGTCTTCGCCGATCTCCTTTTTCCAGATCGGCACGATCTGTTTGAAGCGCTCGATGGCGTAGCGGCTCGCGTCGTACGCCTGAGCGCGGTGCGGGGCGCTGGCGGCGATGACGATGCTGAGTTCGCCCACGGCCAGCGTGCCCAGCCGGTGGGCGATGGCCAGGCGCGCCTCCGGCCAGCGCTGCGCCACCTCGTCGCCGATTTGGGCCATCGTGCGGAGGGCCATCGGCTCGTAGGCGGTGTAGGTGAGGGCCACGGTGCGCCGGCCGCGCGTCCATTCGCGCACGGTGCCGGCAAAGGTGAGGATGGCGCCGGCTTGCGGATGGGCCACCTTGGCCGCCACGGCGGCGGCGTCGAGGGGCCGGTGCGTGAGGAGGAAACGGCCGCACGGCGAGGCGAGGGCATCGAGGTCGCCGGCGTCCCGCGGCGCGTCGGGCGGCGGCAGGATGAGAAGCGCATCGCCCTCGGCCAGGTGTGCGTCGAGCGAAAGGTAGTCGCCGTCGCGGGCGAAGGCGCAGCGGGGGAGCAAGTCGCGCAGCGCCGGCCGAGTGGCCATGAGGGCGAGCATGAGGTCGAGCACGCGGCTGTCCGGACCCAGGTCGACGGTCAGGGTGTCCGTTCCTTCGGCGTGGCGCAGAGGGCCAAACAGGCAAGCGGTGACGCGCATCGTTTCGTCCTCCTTTGCCGTCAGCGGCGCGGTGCGGGGCGCTGACGGCGCACGAAGTGGTCGAGCCAGGCGAGGGCCGCATCGGGCTGCTCGAAGGACCAGACGGGACAGGAAAGGGGCGGTGCGGCGGCGCGCGCGCGGGCGTGCGCCACCACGCCGACGATGCCGGCGAGGCGTTGGGCGAGGGCCCAGTCTTCGGGCTCGCGCACGAACACCCATTTCGGGTAGGGCGCGTCCTTGAAGCCCTCCACCACGACGAGATCCAATCCGGCGAAGTCGGCGAGGAGCTCGTCCAGTTCCCACGGCGCATCCCGCCGCTCATAGATGCCCTTTTCCCCGCCGGAGACGACGACGGCGCGCACGGCGCCGGCGCGGGCGTGTTCGCGGCTGTCGGATCCCGCCGTCTCCCAGGCCAGGCCGTGGCCGCCTCCGTCGCGCTTGAGGCTGCCCACGCGCCAGCCCGACGCGGCCAGGTGGGACAGGATGGCTTTGGCCCACGTCGTCTTGCCGCGCTTCGCGTAGCCGACGAGCTGGAAGACGAGGGGTGGGGCGGAAGAGAGGGGGATGCCGCCGGGGTGATCGGGCGGCATCTCCTGGCAAATGGGCGGCGAGCCGTGCAGCGCGGGCATCTCGCCGGTGAGGGCCGCCCATTCTTCGGGCGTGTTGGCGTTGGCCGCCCACAGCGGCTCGGGCAGCGGCGCGGCAAACCACGTCAGGCGGCGCAAGAGGCCGGAAAGGGCGTACGCGCCGGTGGCCAGTTGCTTGCGCACGTGCGGCAGGATGCGCGTGCGGTAGACGGCGAGGAGCGGATGCACGCGCGCGGTGTCGCAGCTCACCCACGCGTCGTAGGCGGGATGGGCGTGGCTGACCCGCCACAGCCACGTCAGCGTTTCGGGGGCGATCCGCGGCAGGTCGCAGGCGAGCACGAGGGCGCGGTCGCCCTTCACGCGCGCGAGGCCCGCGGCCAGGCCGCCGAGGGGCCCGGCGTCCACCTCATCGGCGATCCACCGTTCCGGGTGCTCGCGGGCCAGCGGGGAATCGGCCTTGCCAACCAGATATGCCGTGCCGCCGGCCCGGTGGACCACGTCGAGCAGCCAGTCGAGAAGCCGCCGGCCTTGGTAGGCCAGCAGCGGCTTGGGCAGTCCCATGCGGCGGCTTTGTCCGCCGACCAGAATCAGCACGTCCATCGCATCGCATCCTTTCGGGAGGGCCTCTCGCCTGTTGCGCGGGGCCTTTGCCCTCCCGTGTTGAGGCTACCCTTATTGTAGCGCGTGCGCGAGGGCGTGTCTTCCCGAACCCAGACCGGTGAACGATCCGATCAACAAACGACCGGCTTTTCCGACGAATTCGTGCAGCCGGTTGCCCTCTTGGTGTACAATTGAAGAGGAAAAGCGAGGAAGGAGGAACGGGTATGTGGCAGGTACCAACGCGCGTGCTCATGGGGCCCGGCCCGAGCGATGTGCATCCGCGGGTGCTGAAGGCCCTGTCCACGCCGCTGGTCGGGCATCTCGACCCGGCCTTTTTGGCGCTGATGAACGAGGTGCGTGACCTGCTCAAGCAGGTGTTCGGCACGAAAAACGAGCTGACCCTCGCCATGTCCGGAACCGGCAGCGCGGGCATGGAAACGGTGTTCGTCAACCTGATCGAGCCGGGCGACCGCGTGGTGATTGGCGTCAACGGCCTTTTTGGCCAGCGCATGGCCGACGTCGCGTCGCGCTGCGGGGCCGAGGTGATTCCCGTCACCGCGCCGTGGGGCGAGCCCATTGCGCCGGAGGCCGTGGAGAAGGCGCTGAAGCAGGCCGACGGGCCGGTGAAGGCTGTCGCCGTGGTGCATGCCGAGACGTCCACCGGCGTGTGGCAGCCGCTGGCGGACATCGGGCGGCTGGCCCATGCGCACGGGGCGCTGTTCATCGTTGACGCGGTCACCTCCCTCGGCGGCGTGCCGGTGGAGGTGGACAAAAACGGCATCGACGCCTGCTACAGCGGAACGCAGAAATGCCTCAGCGTGCCGCCGGGACTGGCGCCGGTCACCTTCAGCCCGCGGGCGCAAGAGGCGATCCGCACGCGCAAGACGAAGATCCAAAGCTGGTATTTCGACCTGTCGATGATCCAGCAATACTGGGGCGAGGAGCGCTTCTACCACCACACGGCGCCCATTTCGATGATCTACGCCCTGCGCGAGGGGCTACAGGTCCTCGTCGACGAAGGGCTGGAGAACGTCTACCGCCGCCACCTGGAGCTGGGCCGGCGCCTGCAGGCGGCCCTGGAAGACATGGGTCTTGTCCTCCATGTGGCGGAAGCCTACCGCCTGCCGCAGCTCACCACCGTGCGCGTTCCCGAAGGCGTCGACGAGGCGGCGATCCGCCGGCGGCTGCTCGAGGAATTCGGCATCGAGATCGGCGGCGGCCTGGGCGAGCTGAAGGGCAAGGTGTGGCGCGTGGGCCTCATGGGGTACAGCTGCCAGATGAAAAACGTGGTGCTCTTCACCTCGGCGCTGCGCCAGCTTCTGGCCGAGGTGCGGTGAAAAAAATCCCCTGTCCGTTGTGGACAGGGGTTTTTTCATGGGGGTGCGTTTGGCCATCCGATGCGTTGGCCGTTCCGTTTGCCCGTTTTAGCGGCTTTTCGCTTGTGGCGCGTCCCAGGTGAGCCACCCGTTGGCTTCGACAATTTCCAGGAATTTGGCCAGCCGCGGCACCAGCGGTTCGGCGTCGTCGCCAAAGCGCTCGCGCAACGCCGCGGCGATGTCGGCCACCGTGTGGCGCCCGTCGCAGCGGGCGAGCACGAAGCTGCCGAGGGGATCGAGGGCCACGCGGATGGCGGCCGGCTGGTTCAGGTAGCGCACCGACAGGCGCTCCAGCCAGCCGGTCCGCGGCACGACCAGCGTCAGCGTATCGGGGGCTTCTGCGGCCTCCAGGCGCACCGCCTCATGCAGGCGCGGCGTCATGGCCAGGAGATTTTGCCCTTTGCGCCGCTCCTTGCGGCCGAACCGCGTGCGCCACCGAAAGGCCATGGCGCTCCCCTACCTTTCGGCTGCCGCATCGCCGCCGGCCGGACCGGCGGGGCGCCCTTTGGCCCGCATGGCCACCCAACCCAAGAGGAGGGTCAGCGCGGCGAACAGGACCAGCGTCACGCCGCTATGCGGCAGGAGCACGTTCTCCGGCAGCTTCACGTTGAGCCAGATGAGGACGGCGATGAGCACGCCGACCAGCGCCTCGCCGGCGATCAGCCCCGAGGCAAAGAGGGTGCCCGTTTCCACACGGGCCGTTTTGGTCGCCTCGTCTTTCGTCAGCGCCTCCATGGCCCAGCGCACCAGGCCGCCGACGAGGATCGGGATGCTGACGTGCACCGGCAGGTAGATGCCAACGGCCACGGCCAGCGAGTTGAGGCCCAGGCATTCGATGACGATGGCCGACGCCGCGCCCATGAAGATGAGGTCCCACGGCAGGTTGTCGGCCAGGATGCCTTCGATGACCATCTTCATCAGCACCGCTTTCGGCGCCGGCAGGGCTTCGGAGCCCATCCCGTAGGTGGCGTGCAGGACGACGAGCACGAAGCCGATGACCAGCCCGGAGGCCACGACGCCGATCATCATGGCCAGCTGCTGCTTCCACGGCGTGCTGCCGACCAGGTAGCCGGCCTTCAGGTCCTGGGAGATGTCGCCGGCCACCGCCAGCGCCGTGCAGACGATGGCGCCGACCGTCAGCGCGGCCACCATGCCGGCCATCCCGTGCACGCCGGCCAGCTTGAACACGAAGGTGACGATGAGCAGCGTGGCGATGGTCATCCCCGAAACGGGCGAGGACGAGCTTCCGACAATCCCGACGATGCGCGAGGCCACGGCCACAAAGAGGAACCCGAACACGGCGATGGCCAGCGCGCCGATGATCCCCACATTGGTGAGGGGCGCAAAGGCGATGATGGCAATGATGACGGCCGTGCCGCCCAGCACCCACGGCATGGGGATGTCGCGATCGGTCCGCGCCACTTCTCCGGTTTGCCCGATGCCGGCTTTGCGGATGCCGCGCAGCGTGTCACGGAGCGAGCGGTACAGCATGGGCAGGGTCCTGACGAGGGTGATCAGCCCGCCCGTCGCCACGGCGCCCGCGCCGATGTAGCGGATGTAGGCGTCCCACACGCCCCAGGCGTCCAGTTTGCCGATGGCCTCCTCGGCCGGGAAGAGGGCGTTCGGGTTCCCCGCTCCGAAGAAGCTGATCATCGGAATGAAGACGAGCCAGGCCAAGAGGCCCCCGGCCAGCATTTGCCCGGCGATGCGCGGGCCGATGATGTACCCCACGCCCAGGAGGGCCGGGTAGGCGTCCAGACCGACGAGGGCGTTCTTGAACTTGGTCAGCGTTGTTTCGATTTCCGTTTTGAACAGTTTCAGGCCGTCGCCCAGGGCCTTGAACAGCCCGCCGACAAAGAAGCCGGTGAAGACAAGCCGCGCGCTGGCGCCGCCGACCTCACCCGACTTGAGCACCTCCGCGCAGGCGGTGCCTTCCGGGTACGGCAGCGTGTGGTGTTCCTGCACGATCAAGAGGCGGCGCAGCGGAATCATCATGAACACGCCGAGGAAGCCGCCCGTCAGCACGACGAAGGCGATCATCGTCTGGCTGGGGGTCAGGTTCCACAGAAAGAGCGCCGGCAAGGTGAAGATGGCCCCGGCGGCCACCGCTTCCCCGGCGGTGGTCATCGTCTGGACAATGTTGTTCTCGAGAATGGACTTGCGCCGAAAGATCCCGCGGAGAATGGCCATGGAGATCACGGCCGCGGGAATGGAAGCGCTTACCGTCATGCCGATCTTCAGGCCGAGATACGCGTTGGCCGCACCAAACAAGATGGCCAGGAGAATCCCGAGGACGATCGCGGTGGCCGTCAGCTCGGGCAGCGATTTGTTGGCCGGAACGTAGGGCACAAACTGCTGCGGCGGCCGTTGATTTTCGTTGTTCATCCGAGGTCCCTCCTTTGCAGAACGGTCATGACTTTTTTGAAAAATAAAGGGTAAACACGTGTTTATTATAACATTTAATCTTTACTCTCGAGACATTTTTCTACATTTCATTCTTGTCCCAATGATGCGAATCGACGCGGTTGTCACGCGCCCGTGCGGACCAAGACGGCGGGCGGGGCGTTTGCTTCGGAATGATTCTCCTGGGAAAAGACATGCTAGAAGAAGGGGAAAAGATCAACAAACGATTGCGCGAAGGGGTGCGAAGGCGATGGATGTTGGCCTTGTGTACAACGTCATGTGGTTTGGCGTGCTGTTTGGCACCCTTTTTCTGATTGCCGGCTTGTGGCTGCGCCAGGAATGAGCGGCGGGGACGGTCCCGTGAAGGGGTTGTGGGGGCTTGTCTGGCGCAACGTGCGGCGTCGCGCCTCCCGCGCGCGGCTCCTGGGAAGCTGCGCCGCACTGACGGCGGGCCTTCTGTTCGCCAGCTACTTTTTCCTCCATTCCCTGACGGCGGGGGCGAGCGTGACCGCGGCGCGCTTGGGCGCCGACCTGCTCGTGGTGCCCAAGGGATTGGGGCCGCTGGCCGGCGACGCCCTGATCGCCGGCATGCCCACCGATTCCTACTTGCCGGATCGGGTCGTCTCCCGCCTGGCCCGGCTTCCCGGCGTGGAACGGGTCGCGCCGCAGCTGTACCTCAAGACGGTGTCGACGGTGTGCTGCGGGACGGACGGCGATTTTCCCGTTGTCGCCTTTGACCCGCAGGCCGACTTTACGTTGAAACCGTGGATGGCCGCGCTGCGCGACCTGGGGCCCGAAGAGGTGGTGATCGGCGCCAAGGCCGGAGGCGATCGGTTTTTGTACCATTACGACTACGGCACGGTGCAGGAACGGGTGCTCCTCTTCGGCCGGCCCTTTGTGGTTCGCAACGTGCTGTACCCCACGGGGACGGGCACCGACCAGACCATCTTCATGCGCCTCGACACGGCGCGCCGACTGGCCGCCGAAGGCTCCAGCGACCTTCGCGTGCCAGCCGATGCGGTATCCGTTGTGCACGTGCAGGTGGCCCCGGGGCAGGCGGAGGCGGTGAAGCGCGCCATCGAACGCGAGGTGGGAGGAGTCGACGTGGTCTTGGGGGCCGCGCTGCGCGAAACCGTGCGGGCACACCTCGTGCCGGTCAAAGCGCTGAGCTTTGCGATCATTGCCGCCGCCCTGGCCATGAGCGTCCTCCTGACCATGGTGGCGGTGTCGGGCCTCCTTTCCGAACGGCGGAAAGAGGTGGCCATGCTCCGTGCCATGGGGGCCACACGCGGGATGGCGATCCGCCTGTTTCTGCTCGAGACGGCCTTCGTGACCGCCGTGGGCGCTGCGGCCGGGGCGCTCTTCGTCGGGTCGGTGCTGTACGACGCGCGGGCGTTCCTGCGCGAGCTGTTTGGCCTGCCCCTGCTGGTTCCCTCCTGGCGGTCCGGCCTGGCCATGGGCGCTGTGGCTGTGGCCGCCACAGCGGGGGCAGCCCTGGGTGCGGCGCTGTGGCCGGTGCGCCAGGCGCTCAAGGCAGAGCCGCACACGGTGCTGGGCGACGGAACGGGATGAGCGGCAAGGGGGACGCCGGACGGCAGCGCCGGCGTCTCCGGCGAGAGGAGGGGGAAACATATGGCGCGTGAAGAGAACGCGGTGGTCGAACTGACGGGGGTGCACAAGGCGTACGACCTCGGCGAAGGCCGCCGCGTCGTCGCGCTTCGGGGGGTCGACCTTACCGTGGGCGAGGGGGAGTTCGTCGCCGTGACGGGTCCTTCGGGCAGCGGGAAGTCCACGCTGCTGGCCATCGCCGGCCTGCTCACGCGTCCGTCGGCGGGGGAGGTGCGCGTCGACGGGCAGCGCGTTGACGAGCTGGATGACGATGCGCGGGCTTCCCTGCGCAACCACGCGTTTGGCTACCTCTTCCCGTTTGCCGCCCTGTGGCCGTCGCTGACGGCCCTCGAAAACGTGCTGCTGCCGCGCGTGCTGGCCGGAACCCGCACGACCGACGACGCCACGCGGGCGCTCGCGCTCTTGGAGGAAGTAGGCGTGGCGCATCTGGCCGACCGCCTGCCGCATCAGATGTCTGCCGGCGAGCAGCGCCGCGTGGCTCTCGCCCGGGCCCTGGCGAACCGGCCGCGGGTGCTTATGGCCGATGAACCCACCGCGAACCTGGACACCGATACGGCGGAACGGGTGATCGAACGGCTCGCCCGGCTGCCCGAGGAGGGCACGGCGGTGGTGGCCGTCACTCACGATCCGCACTTGGCAGCTCGTGCCGATCGTGTGGTGCGCATGGTGGCGGGATGCGTTGAAGCGGAGGGTTGACAACGTCTTATACGATTGGTGGCAGGCCAGATGGAGCTTTCCCCAGACGGGAAAGCGATGAAATTTTACGAAATGGTTCCCTTTTCGTTTCATCTCACGCCTGAAAGCATTGTGGAAGCGGCAAAAACCATCACAACGGCCGGGACGAGCGGCGAGGCGGAGCGGGCCAACGAGAACCAACGGTCAGGCCAAGCTCATGAGTCAGGCCGCGATCGCGCGTGACGAAGCGTATCGAAAGTTGGCCGAGGAAGCGATTTCTTTGCAGCGAAAGCGCTCCGAGGATCTGTCCGATCTCCGCAACCGGGTTGCGGAGATCGAACGCATGCTGCGTGAAGTCGAGTAATTTCCGAGAATTCGATGACCGGGTTGGGCGCTACCGGGACAGGAGCGTGGGGATGTTTCCTTCGAACGCGCAGGACGACGGCAGGATTTTGATGGTCCTGTGCGGCGACATGTGCTACCATAAAACCAAGAAAAGATATCGAAAAAACTGAAGAAATCGGAGGGAACCTCCATGGACGTCCTTACGGCTATCCGCCGCCGGCGGGAGATCACACGGTTTTTGGCGCGGCCCATTCCGCGCGAGGTGCTGGATGCCGTGGTCGAATCCGGCTACCTCGCCCCCACGGGCAACAATCTTCTGTCGCGCGAGTTTGTCGTGGTGCAGAGCCGGGCGATGCTCGATCACCTGGCCGGGGCCACGCCCTATGTGCCGTGGCTCAAAGAAGCCCAGGCCGGCATCGTCGTCACCGGGCGGCCGGCGGTGAGCAAGTACTGGCTGCACGACGCGGCCATTGCCTGCGCCTTCCTGTGGCTGGCCGCCGTGGAACAGGGGCTGGGCGCCGCCTTTGGCGCGATCTACCACAGCGAAGATGCCGCCGAGTCGGCGCGTCGGGAGACCTATGTCCGCACGGCCCTGGGCATTCCGGACGACCGGCGCGTCGTGGCCATCCTTGGCCTTGGGTATCCGGCTGTCGAACCGGAACCGAAGACGCTTCCGCCGCGCGAGGAAACGATCTTCTTCGAGCGGTTTGGCGGCCGCTAGGCGGGCAGCTAGGTTTCGCGCGGATGCCGCTTGGCGTGTCTAGCGGCCAGGGGCATCGGTTGCGGGCTTGGGTTTCAAGGTGATCAGGTTGATTTCCGGGGGATTGAACAGGCGGAACGCCAGCAGGGGAACGGAGTTCCGCGCGCCAAGCCCGGCGCTGACGTATTGGGGGATGCCGGCGACGTCCATCCATCCCTTTACGCGGTCTTGGGGCGGAAAGTAGCCGTTTTTCCCCAAGCGCCGCTCTGGCACATAGAGCGCGCCGATGAACGGAAGGCGAATCTGCCCGCCGTGGTAATGACCGGCCAGCAGGAGATCAAAGGGGGGAAGGAGGAACTCCTTTCCGTCACGGCGCACCCGTTCCACGTCTTCCGGAAGCAGCGGGTAATGGGTAAGGCCGATCACCACGTCGCGGGGGCGGGCGTCGGCGTGGAAGCGGCGGAAGTCCATAAACACTTTTTGCTGGCGAAGGAATTCGCCTTTCATTCCTTCGTCGGTTTCGGCCGGGAGACGTTCGGCGATGGCTGCCAAAATGGGTTCAGGGTTGCGCATGGCATCTTGGGCGTGAACGATCCACAGCCGGTCTTCGCCCTTTTCGAGGAGGAATACCGACTCTAGTAAACGGGCCCCCCGCGCCTCCATGCCCGTGTAGAAGGGTGTTTTTTCGTGGTTGTGCCAAAAGGCATATACGATCGGGTCGGTGTTCCCGACGACGAACAGGATGGGGGCGCGGTTGTTCCATCCATCCAAGAGGTCATAGAAAGGCTGAAAATTTTGGCTTCCGCTGTTCTGCGTCATGTCTCCGGTGATGGCCACCAGGTCAAACCGCTCGCGGTTGATCACGTCGATCAGCCGCTTTTGACCGGGACCAAACGTTTTCTCATGCAAATCGGTCAGCTGCAGTATGGTGAAGCCGTTGAACGCCTCCGGAAGGTTTTCGATGAAGACCGTCTCGCGCCGCACCACGATCCGCTGGTTGTCGTAGACGGTGTAGAGAACAAGGGCAAGCAGCGTTGCGCCAACCGCAAGGAGGAAGTACAACCATCGGCGTTTGCGCGTCACCGGTGAACCATCCTTTCGCGTTCGCGGACTGCAGACAAACTCCCTCAGTGCTAACATCACCAAGGGAGTTTTCTCTTTATTTTACATCGATCGGCGAGAGAAGAGGAAATATCCCGCGATGGCTCCGGCCAGGATCCAAATCCCTGTTGTAAGGCCGAGCCACACAACGTCGCTCCACTGCAAACCGGTCTCAGGAAAACCGTTCAGCCTCGCCCCCAACAGCGGGCGAAGGTAGGGGATGGCCTTGGGCGCGTTCACCCCCAGCGCCGTTAATCCATACCCAACCACCAGTGTGCAAATCGTGGCCACGCCCGGCCGCGCAAGCAGCAGCGAAAACAGAAGCAGCAGCGTGCTGTAGCCCCACAGGGTGGCCAGAAGATTCAGGACAACCCACGCAACCAGGAAGTAGGCGTTCTCTCCGTGCGCGGGGACCAGGCTCAGGGTTTGCGGGATGTTCCACGGGGCCGACGGATGGGCGACCTTCCCGGCCACGACGCCCATAGCAAAAACCACGAGCGCATACAGCGTGGCCCACCCGTACCACGAGGCGGCCCGTTCCCACCAGAGGCGCCGACGGCTCGGCACGCGAGCAAGAAGCAGCCGGTTCCACGGCGACGCCGACAGGGAATAGGGCTCGCCCATTCCGAGCACAAAGGCACCCGGGAGGATCATCCACTCCACGATTTTCAGCACGGTCGTGTGAAAAGAGGGGCCTCCCAGGGCAGCAACCCCAATTTGCCACGGGTTCAGAAGGTGATCAGGAATCGCATGCCTGACGCTCAGGGCGCCCAAGATCCCATAAAGCCCAACCATCGGCAAGATCATGAACCATATTCGGCGGCGAGCCAATACGCGAAGCTCCACGCGGAACAGTCGCACGCCTTCCTTACGCAGGTTTCCGTTCTCCATGGTTAAAGATCACGCCTCACCGCCAGAAGATGGCCCATGGCGCCGGCAGCCAAAAGCAGGAGGGCTGCGAATTGTAATATGGAGTGCAACTTCTTTCAATAGAATGATTGTTAACGAAATAAAACCGGAAATCACCGATCGATCTCCAATGACAACCATGTTGCATTTTTCCTCAGAATTTTTGAATCATCCATCCGATCTTCCATGGAATCACAAGGAAAGATCAGAGGCTCAAAGCCCTTCACCTTAAATTCGTGCGAACAGCTTTGACTTTTCCCCGCATTCGGCGTAAGATGGGAGAAGAAAGCCGTTTGACGCCGGCGATACGGGATGGAAAACGGATCCGGTTCACGACCCAAACGCGAGGATGGGGAGGAGTAGGCCGCCTGCGCGCCTTGCAGAGAGGGAAGCCCTTGGCTGCGAGGCTTCCCAGGCGAAGGCGGCCGAACGTCGCCCCGGAGCGGCTTGCCCGAACGCGCGGAACGCCCATGGCGCGGCCCGATGCCAGTAGGGCAGGACGGACACCGCCCGTTAGCGGACGAGCGCACGGCCTTTTCGCGCTGTGGCGCGCGTGCCCATGCTGACGCATCGTTGGAAAAACCCAACGGAAAGGATGCGCGCGGCGCGGCAGCAGCATGTTGGCGGGGCATGCGCATGACGGTTGGCCGTGAACAAAGGTGGTACCGCGAAGGGAGACCCCTTTCGTCCTTTGACGAAGGGGGTTTTTTGCTTGATGGGCTGACGAAACGCAAGGAGGGTGAGGCCATGGCAGAACACGCGACGAAACCCACCCTGCCGCCCCAATACGACCCGAAGGCGGTGGAAGCGGGGCGCTACCGGTGGTGGGTGGAAAACAAATTCTTTGAAGCCGGCGGCGATCCGAACAAGAAACCCTATTCCATCGTCATTCCGCCGCCGAACGTGACGGGCAACCTGCATCTTGGACATGCCCTTAACTGCACGCTGCAGGACATCCTCATCCGCATGAAGCGCATGCAGGGCTACGACGCCCTGTGGCTGCCGGGCATGGACCATGCCGGCATCGCCACGCAGACGCGTGTCGAGAAGGAGCTTGCCAAGGAGGGGCTGACGCGCTACGACCTGGGGCGCGAGAAGTTTCTCGAGCGTGTGTGGCAGTGGAAGGAGCACTACGCCTCGGTGATCCGCGAGCAGTGGGCCAAGCTCGGCCTGTCCCTCGACTACTCCCGCGAGCGCTTCACGATGGACGAGGGGCTGTCGCGCGCGGTGCGGGAGGTGTTTGTCTCCCTTTATGAAAAGGGGCTGATCTACCGCGGCGAGTACATCATCAACTGGGACCCGGTGGCCCGCACGGCCCTGTCGGACATCGAGGTGGAGTACAAGGAAGTCCAGGGCAAGCTCTACCATATCCGCTACCCGCTCAAGGACGGCTCGGGCGAGGTCGTCGTGGCCACCACGCGGCCGGAGACGATGCTGGGCGACGTGGCCGTGGCCGTGCACCCCGACGACGAGCGGTACAAGGCGTTTATCGGCAAGACGGTCATCCTGCCCATCGTGAACCGGGAGATTCCCGTCATTGCCGACGAATACGTCGATCCGGAGTTCGGCACCGGCGCGGTGAAGATCACCCCGGCCCACGACCCGAACGACTTCGAGGTGGGCCTGCGCCACAACCTGCCGCGCATCCTCGTCATGGACGAGGAGGCGAAGATGAACGAGAACGCCGGGCCGTACCAGGGCCTCGACCGCTACGAATGCCGCAAGCGGCTCGTCGAGGACCTCGAACGGCAGGGCTACCTCGTCAAGGTGGAGGACCACGTCCACGCCGTCGGCCACAGCCAGCGCAGCGGCGCGGTGGTGGAGCCGTACCTGTCGACGCAGTGGTTCGTGCGCATGAAGCCCCTCGCCGAGCAGGCCATCCGCCACACGCTGTCCGACGACGCGGTGCGCTTTGTGCCGGAACGGTTCAAGAAGGTGTTCCTGCACTGGATCGAGAACGTCCGCGACTGGTGCATCTCGCGGCAGCTGTGGTGGGGGCACCGCATTCCGGCCTGGTATACGCCGGACGGCGAGGTGATCGTGGCCCGCAGCGAGGAGGAGGCCTACGAAAAGGCGCGGGCCAAATACGGGCCCGACGTCACCCTCACCCAGGACGAGGACGTCTTGGACACGTGGTTCAGCTCCGGCCTGTGGCCCTTCTCCACGATGGGCTGGCCCGACGAGACGGGCGACCTGAAGCGCTACTACCCGACGGACGTCCTTGTGACGGCCTACGACATCATCTTCTTCTGGGTGGCGCGGATGATCTTCACTGCCCTTGAATTCACGGGGCAAAAGCCGTTTAAGGACGTGATCATCCACGGCCTGATCCGCGACGCCCAGGGGCGCAAGATGTCGAAGTCCCTCGGCAACGGCGTCGACCCGATGGAGGTCATCGAAAAACACGGCGCCGACGCCCTGCGCTTCATGCTCGCTACGGGCAGCTCGCCGGGCAACGACATCCGCTTCTCGTGGGAACGGGTCGAGTCGGCGCGCGCCTTCGTGAACAAGATCTGGAACGCGTCGCGCTTCGTGCTGATGAACCTGCCCGAAGGCTACACCGCCGCCGACGTGGACCTCTCCGGGCCGCTGAGCGTGCCCGACCAGTGGATCCTCCACCGCCTGAGCGAAACGGTGGGCGACGTCACGCGCCTCCTCGAGCAGTACGAGTTCGGCGAAGCGGCGCGGGTGCTCTATAATTTCATCTGGGACGAGTTCTGCGACTGGTACATCGAGATGGCCAAAATTCCGCTTGGCTCGGGCGACGAGGCGGCGAAGAAGACGACGCGCGCCGTGCTCGTCCACACCCTCGACACCATCCTGCGCCTGCTCCATCCGTACATGCCCTTCGTGACGGAGGAGATCTGGCAGCACCTGCCGCATGAAGGCCAAACCCTCGTGCTGGCCAAGTGGCCCGAGCCGAACGCGGCGCATCGCTTCCCCGAAGCGGTGCGGGAGATGCGGTTCCTGGTCGAGACGATCCGCGCGGTGCGCAACCTGCGCGCCGAGGTGAACGTCCCGCTGTCCAAGCCGATCGACCTGCACATCAAGGCCGACAGCGCCGACGTGTTGGCCCTGCTGGAAAAAGGGCGGGTGTACGTGGAGCGCTTCTGCCGCCCGCAGACGTTGGTCATGGGCGTCGACGTGGCCAAGCCGGCCAAGTCGCTGAGTGCCGTCGTCACCGGTGCGCAGGTGTTCGTGCCCCTCGAGGGCCTCGTCGACATCGCCCAGGAGATCCAGCGCCTGGAGAAGGAGCTGGCGACCCTCAACAAGGAAGTGGAGCGCGCCGAGAAAAAGCTGGCCAATCCCAACTTTGTGGCCAAGGCGCCGGCCGAGGTGGTGGAGGCCGAGCGGGAGAAGGCGCGCCTGTGGCGCGAGAAGCGGGACAAGGTGCTGGCGCGCCTGGCCGAACTCAAGGAGTAACCATCATTTGGAACGTTCGGGGCAGTCGCAAACCTGCCGGCTGCCCCGAATACATATGGAGTGATTGCGGTCATGAGCGCGATTCAGACGGTGCAAGACGCGATCGACTGGATCCACAGCCTGGTGCCCCTCGGCATCAAGCCGGGCCTTCAGCGCATGGAGTGGCTGATGGAGCGGCTGGACCATCCGCATCGCTACCTCAAGTTCATTCACATCGCCGGCACGAACGGGAAAGGGTCCACGGCGGCGATGATCGCTCGCGTGCTGGACGAGGCCGGCTACGACGTGGGGTTGTACATCTCGCCGTACGTGGAGCGCTTCGAGGAGCGCATCATGCTCAACGGCCGGCCCATCCCCGGCGAGGAGCTGGTCGAGCTGGTCAATCGGATCAAACCGCTGGTTGACGAGTTGGCCGAGACGGAATGGGGGCCGCCGACGGAGTTCGAGGTGATCACCGCCCTTGCTCTACTCTATTACGAGCGCCACCGTCCCTATTTCGTCGTGTGGGAGACCGGGCTTGGCGGGCGACTGGACGCCACAAACATCGTCTACCCGGTGGTGGCGGTGATCACCAACGTAGGAGACGACCACCAGCATCTCCTCGGATCGAACCGGCTGGCCATTGCCCGGGAAAAGGCGGGCATCATCAAAAACGGCGTGCCGGTGGTCACGGCGGAGGAAGATCCCGACGTGCTGGCGCTCTTTCGGGACGTGTGCCGCGAAAAGCGCACGACCCTGTACGAGCCGGGCACGCACTACCGCTACGAGCGTCTGGAGCCGACCGACACGGGCGAGCGGATCCATTTCTACGGCCCGTACCGCGAGCTGCGGGACGTCGAGGTGGGGCTCAAGGGTGCGCACCAGGCCCAAAACGCGGCCACGGCGCTGATGACCCTCGAGCTCTTGCGCCAGTTTTACGCCGCCCAACTGGACGAGGACGAGCCCATTCGCCGCGGCCTGGCGACGGTGCGCTGGCCGGGACGCTTTGAGGTGCTGGCCGAGCGGCCGCTTGTCATCGTTGACGGGGCGCACAACCCGCAAGGCGCCGAGGTGTTGGCCCAGACGGTGCGCGAGCGGCTTGCGGGACGCCCGGTGCACCTGGTGGTGGGCTTCGTGCAAAACAAGGAGCACGAGGCCTTTCTGCGGCAGGTGGTGCCACTGGCCCAGACGGTGACGGCGACGGCGCCCGCCTTCCACAAGGCGCTGCCGGCCGAGGAGACGGCCGCGTTGGTGCGCCGCCTGGCTCCCGGAAAGGCGGTTGACGCGGTGCCCGACGCGGCGGCGGCGCTCCAGCACGCTCTGGCGCGAGCCAAGCCGGACGAGGCGGTGCTCGTGTGCGGCTCCTTGTACCTTGTCGCCGAGGTGCGTCAGGCCGTTCAGGAGAGGAAAGGGGTGGGGTCGTGATGGCGACCGAGCAAGGCCGCGTGCATTTCATCGGCATCGGGGGGTACGGCATGAGCGCCCTCGCCCGCGTGCTGCTCGACCGCGGGGTTCCGGTATCGGGATCGGACGTGGCGCACAAGCCCTTGACGGAGCAGCTCGCCGCCCGCGGGGCGCGGGTGTACATCGGCCACGATGCCGCACATGTTGACGGGGCGGCGCGCGTCGTCTACTCCACGGATATTCCCAAGGACAACGTGGAACTGGTGGCCGCGCGCGAAAAGGGCATTGAACTCCTGCACCGCTCCCAGCTCTTGGCCGAGCTCCTCAACGGCGAACGCGGCATTGCCGTCTCCGGCGCCCACGGCAAGACGACCACCTCGTCGATGATCGCCTTTGTCATGGAAAAGGCCGGGTGGGATCCCACCTACGTCATCGGTGGCGAAGTGGTGGGCTTGGACGGCAACGCCAAGGCCGGCACGGGCCCCTACGTGGTGGCCGAGGCCGACGAGAGCGACGGGTCGTTTTTGCATTACACGCCGCAGGTGGCCGTGGTGACGAACATCGAGCCCGACCACCTGGAGCATTATGGCGGCGATTTTGAGCGGCTGAAGGGGGCCTACCGGCAGTTTTTGCGCCAGGTGCGTCCCGACGGGTTTGCCGTGCTGTGCATGGACTGCGCGAATCTCCGCGCCCTGCGCGAGGAGGTTCCGGCGCGCGTGGTCACGTACGGCCTCGTCGCGCCGGCCGACTACACGGCGAGGGACGTGGAAACGGGCGACCGGCGCATTGCCTTTACCGCCGTCCGCCGGGGCGCGGTGTTGGGACGGGTGACCGTTCCCGTTCCCGGCGTGCACAACGTGGCCAACGCCCTGGCCTGCCTGGCGGTGTGCCTGGAGCTGGGCATGCCCTTCGACGTCGCGGCGCGCCATTTGGCCGATTTCCGCGGGGCCAAGCGGCGCTTCCAGGTGATCGGCGAGGCCGGCGGCGTCCTCGTCGTCGACGACTACGCCCATCACCCGACGGAAATCCAGGCCACCCTGCGCGCGGCGAAGGACACCGGACGCCGCGTGATTGCCGTCTTCCAGCCTCAGCGGTATACCCGCACCGCCTTGTTGCTGGACGAGTTTAGCCGCGCCTTTGGCGAGGCCGACGAGGTGATCATCGCCGACATCTACTCGCCGGCCGGGGAGACGCCCATTCCCGGCGTTTCGGCGGAGCGGCTGGTGGCATTGATTCGGGAGCGCAGCAATCCGTGCGCGGCCTACATTCCTGACCATGCGGGAATTGTGGCAGAACTCCTGCGGCGCGTCCGCGCGGGCGACGTGGTCCTCACGATGGGTGCGGGCGACATCTGGAAAGTGGCCGAGGCCTTGGTTGCTGCGCTGCAGGCGAAAGAAGCGCCCCAGAAGCCTTGAGCGGGGGCGCTTTTTTATTTTCACAGCAGAAACCGCCCCCACCCCCTTTTCCAATGCACAAAGCACAACTACAATAGAAGGGAAGAGCAGAGCAGGGATAAGGTGGCGCGCTTGGCAATCTGCAAAGGATGGGAGAGGGAGAGGCATGCGCCGGTTGGGGAGCTGGGCTTTGTTTCTGTTGGCCTATGCCGCCGCGATCGGATACACGTGGGGGCATCTCGATGCGTGGAGAGCCGTTGGGGCGGATGCCCTGTTGGCCTTTTTCCTGCTGTACATGCTCATCAGCGTGTTTCCGATTCCCTTCAAAAACATGACGGTGACGCTCACGCCCGTCGTGTCGCTGGCCACGTTTCTGCTCTATGGGGTGGCGGTCGAGCTGTGGCTCACCCAGATGGCCATTCTCGTCTCGATGTTGCTTCTGCGCTTTCGCCCGCTTGAGCGCATCTTGCTCAACCTGGCCATGTATGCAGTTGTTTCCATTACCGCGGCGGGGGCCTTTTTCGCGTGCGGGGGCGTGATCGGCAGCGGGCAGTCCCTCTCCCGCCTTGCCTTTCCCATGGCCTTGTACATCGGAACGTACCTGCTTTCCAACCACCTCCTCCTGGCCTTGCTCATGCGCTTTTGGCGGGGGACGTGGCCGACACGAAACACCTTGCGCGAATTTGTGGGGGAAATGGGCCTCAACGCGTTGGCCAGCCCGGTTGGCCTCCTGATTTACGCGTTATACGAATCCTTGGGCCCGTTTACGCCGGTTCTGTTTTCCGTTCCCCTTACGGCCTTGTCCTTTGTCTTGCGCATGTACTACCAGCTGAAAACCCTGCACCAGCGCCTCGAACAGGTGAACCGGCTGGCCAAGATGTTCACGTCCCAACTGCGATGGGAGAAGGTGATTGACGAAATTTTCCGTACGGCCCGCCATCTTTTTGCCGCTGACTGTTACGTCTTGTTTGTGCTGGATGCGGAAAAGCAGGTGCTTCGGCCTTTGCGTGTGGAAGGGGATGGCTTGTCCCAAGAGGAGTGTCAGGCCTTTTGCGCGCGGACGGTTCGCCTGGGTGAGGGGGTAAGCGGCGCGGCAGCGCTTGAGAGGCGGGCGCTGTTGGTGCAGCGCGCAGGGGCCGCCCATCACGTCGAGCATGAACCGGCATCGCTGCGCGCCATGCGTTCCATCGTGGCCGGACCGATGATCCAAAACGGCAAGCTCGTCGGCGTGTTCACCCTCGGCCGGCGCATCACCTATGGCTTTACGTCGCACGACAAGGTGCTCCTTGAGATTTTTGCCAATCAGGCGGCCCTGGCCTTGGAAAACGCGCGGCGCTACGAGCACACCCTTGCCCAGACGTATGTCGACCCCTTGACGGGTTTGTACAATTACCGGTTTTTTGAACATCAATTGTTCCGCCTGTTTGAGCGCGCGAAAGAGGCGGGTGAGCCGATTTCCCTGCTGATTATCGATCTGGATCATTTTAAACGGGTGAACGACACGTACGGCCATGAAGCGGGGAACGAGGTTCTGCAGGCGGTGGCCCGGTTGCTGAAGGAAAACGTGCGGCCCCAGGACATTGTCTGCCGCTATGGCGGCGAGGAATTTACCATTTTGTTTCCCAAAACCGACCATCACGAGGCTCGGATCGTGGGCGAGCGGATTCGCCGCAAAGTGGAAGAGACGCCCATTGTCGTGCACGCGACATTAGCCGAGGAGGCGCAGCCCGAAACGGTCGAGATCCGGATCACCTGCAGCATGGGACTGGCCTCCTTCCCCGCGCACGCGTCGGATCCCCTGAGCCTGGTGCGCCACGCCGACCGGGCCCTGTACATCGGCGGCAAGAAAAAAGGGCGCAACCGTCTCGCCGTGTACGATTCGGCGTGAGCGGTGGGTGCGTCCCTGAGGGCGTTATCGCGCTGGCCAGGTGTTTGAAGGTGCGATCCGGCACGAGGAGAGGGCAGTTGTACGCTGATTTACCACCGGGGGAAATAGACGGAAAAGATGGTGACGAGATCGCGCTTGTTGTTCTCTTCGCCCTGGCCATCACCGTCGCCGTCAAGGCGAAGAGTGAAGGTGTAGCCCTCCACCTCCGCGGAATTGCCGGCCGTGTCGTTGTCGAGGATGGGGGTGTAGGAAAAGCCCGCCACGCGCTCCGACAGGACAAAGCCGTCGCCGTTGCGGTCGACGGCGAGGGTACGGGCCTGCTTGTCCCAGGTAAACGCGACCGACCCGCCGCCCTGATAGAAAAGGGTAAATTCGTGTGCCGGTGTTCCGTTGCCTCCATTCTCCGGCGTGCCCTGGCTTTTGTCGACCTGTCTGGCCCGCATGGCGTTGACGATTTCCGTCTGGATCAGCCGCGCCTCGGCGAGGAGGTCTTCCGTAGCCGAAGCGGTTTGCCCTAGATCCTGAATCTGATGGTAGATGGTGTAGAGGAGGGAGACCACTACGGAGAGCAGCCCGAGGGCGGCAAGCAGTTCCACCAGCGTGACGCCGCGTGGGGGGAGCGGGCGGGCAGGAATCACGGCGGACACCTCCAAATTTGAAAGTTGAAAACAGAAGGTGCGCGATGGCGGGCGGAGTTTATGAGGCTCCAGCCTGCGGACGTTGCCTGGATCTTAAGGTTTGCGAACTAGGCTTTTGAGTGTGACGGTGTTGCGAGGATCCGACTTGTCCAGGTATGAGGCGGTGACAGTCACTTCATACAAGATGGATGTTCCTATGTTGTCTTTTTGCTCGAGGTTCAGCGCGACATCGTAGTTGTCTCCGTATTGGTTTTTTATTTCGTTCTTCAGTTTGGTTTGAAGGGTCGACACGTCGTCGTTTCCGGCGTGGATTTGATTGCGGAGCTGCTCCATTGCTTCGCGGGCGATCTGCACCGCTTGTGTACGCTGTTTGTTTTCTACCGCCGTGCTGTAGACCTGGGTGAAGGCCGCGCTGAGGGGGATGATTGCCAGGGCCAGGATCGCCACCGCGGCCAGCAGTTCCACCAAGCTCATACCGCGTTCGCGTAGGTTTGGACCGTGTTGGCGCACCCGCAACACCTCGCTTTCCGGGAAGAGAGAAGAAATGAGGGAGAGAAACGAATGGTTTGCCCTCCGATCGGCGGTTTGACACGCCGCGTCCGTTACTACCAGTGTAAAATGGACGAAGGGGTTTTGAAAATGCGTCATGCGCATCGTCGGGAAAACGGTTTTGCCCTCATTTTGGTGCTCCTGGTGTTGGCCGTGGCGTCGGCCCTCGCTGCGCCGCTCCTCGCCCAGACGATCGCCGGTCGCGCTGGCGTTCGCCAGGCGGAAGCCCGTCAGCAGGCCTATGAGCTGGCCGTCAGCGGCCTGGAGTTGGTGCAGTGGCACTATGCGGAGATGCGGCGAAAGGGGGAGCTCCCCTCCGACCCGCAGGTTGCCATGCAAGCGGTTGTGGAACGGGTTAACGCGTCGCCGTACAAGGCTCATTTGCCGGGAAACGTGGAACTCCGCCTGGAGTCGGCCAATCCACCGCATGTTGTGATGGTTTCGACCGGCATGGTAGACAGCGTGCGCCCCGATGGCGGCACGAAACCGGTGACGGCAACGGTGCGGGCCACGTTTCGCCGGATCACGGGGACGACGTTTTTGGGGGGCGTGTATTTCGTCACGGAAGTGGATTTGGGTACAGGGCCAAACAGCGGGAAAATTCAGGATGATTCAGGAAATCCTGTGCCTGCACAACAGATCTCGGCGGAGGAATTCCAACAGCTTCATGGGCAACTGTTGCGTCAGTTTCCGCTGTTGTCTCCAGCTCACCCCTCGGGCAACATCATGAGATCCGGTCGAGTTGTCGTCGAAGGGGTCGTCGAGGGCGACTTGGTCGTGAATGGGAACGTGGACATCAAAAGCGATGCCATGGTAACAGGCCGCCTTGTGACCACAGGGAATGTGACCGTCTTGCCGCATGCCCAAAATGTTCGGATCCAAGGCGGAATTGTTGCCGGGCGCGATGTGACCATCGAGTCACACGTACGACAGGTGCAGATCCCGGGGGGCATTCACGCGCAAGGGAAGATTGAGTTCAAATCTCATGTCCAACACGGGGATTTTGGTTCCCTTGTCTCGAAAGGCGACATCGTGTTGGATGCACATGTAAGTTCGATCAACGTGCACGGTTCAATGAGCAGCAACGGGAAAATCGTGCTGGGGTCTCATGTAAAAGACCTTGTCGTTTTCGGTCCCATTCTGGGTGGGAGCCATATCGAGTTCAACAGCCAGGTGGAAAACGTGGTCGTGCACGGATCGGTCGTCAGCCACGACGGCAACGTGGAGGTTTCCTCCCACGTCCAGAACGTTACTGTCCATGGCTACCTCGTGGCCGGCCTGAACGGAAGGGTGATGATGGCCGGTCACAGTGGCCGTTTCGTGGTTGCGAACGCGGTGGTCGGTCGTCTCGTGGAATGGGGACCACACGTTCAAGCGATCACCGTAGGAGGAATCGCGGGAGACCGAATTACCGTCGGGGTGTTTGGTGTCATTAACGTACACGATTCGCAAAGCCATCCGGAGGGCGGACCCGGATCCGAAGCCGATCTCGTTCTGGAGTTTTGGGAAGTTCCGTAGGCCATTGTGCGGTTCGGGTACGGCAACCCCGCGCAATAAAGGAGTCGCCAACGTACATCCCTGCCGATCGGAAAGGAGGCCCCCCATGCGCAAACGGCTGGGCGATCTGCTTGTCGAGGCGGGCATCATCACGCCGGAGCAGCTGGAAGAGGCGCTGGCGGCGCAGAAGGCGAGCGGCAAGCGGCTCGGCGACGTGCTGATCGAGCTGGGCCTGATCACCGAACAGCAGCTCATTGAGGCGCTGGAGTTTCAGCTGGGCATTCCCCATGTGCAGCTGCACCGCCAGACCATCGATCCGCAGGTGCTAGAGATGGTACCGGAGCGGGTCGTGCGCCAGTACACCGTCCTGCCGCTGCGCATCGAAAACCGCAAGCTGATTGTGGCCATGGCCGATCCCCTCGACTACTTTGCCATTGACGAGTTGCAGATGATTACCGGATTTCCTGTCTCCCCGGTGATCGCCTCCAAAGAGGCGATCAAGACGGCCATTGACCGTTACTACGGGCTGCGGACGCGCGACGCGGCGCTGGACGAGGTGCTGCAGGCGGCTCCGCGAACGGCCGAAGAGGCTTCGGTGGAGGACAACTCCCCCGTCGCCCGCATGGTGCAGCAGATTCTCACCCATGCCGTTCGCATCGGGGCCAGCGATGTGCACGTCGAGCCCTTCGACGATCGGGTGCGCCTGCGCCTGCGCGTGGACGGCGTGTTGCGCACGGAACGGGAATACCCGCCGGCGATGCACGCGGCGATCCTCACGCGCCTCAAGGTGATGGCCGGGCTGAACATCACCGAAAAGCGCCTGCCCCAGGACGGCCGGTTCGAGCTGGCCGTCGAGGGTCGTCCGATCGACGTGCGCCTGTCGACGTTGCCCACGGTGCACGGGGAGAAGGCCGTGCTGCGCCTCCTCGACGCATCGCGCCTCGTGACCGATGTGGACAAGCTCGGCTTTTCCCCCCGCGCGGCGGAACAATTTCGCGAAATGATTCGCGCGCCGCACGGCATGGTGTTGATCACCGGTCCCACGGGGAGCGGGAAGACCACCACGCTGTATGCCGCGCTGCGGACGCTCAACCGTGAGGATGTGAACATCGTCACGATCGAGGATCCGGTCGAGTACCAGCTCCCCGGCATTCACCAGGTGCAGGTCAATCCGCAGATCGGCCTTACGTTTGCCCGCGGGCTGCGGGCCATCCTGCGCCAGGATCCGAACATCATCATGGTGGGGGAGATCCGCGACCGCGAGACGGCGGAGATCGCGACGCGCGCGGCGATGACCGGTCATCTCGTTCTCTCCACGCTGCACACCAATGACGCCGTCGGTGCCCTGACGCGCCTGGTGGACATGGGCGTCGAACCGTACCTGGTGGCCTCGGCCGTGCGCGGCGTCGTTGCCCAGCGCCTCGTACGCTGCATCTGCCCGCGATGCAAAACGGCGGTGGAGCCGACTGCCGAGGAGCGGGAGGTGCTGGCCAGCCACGGGCTCACCGCCGAGCGGCTGTTTCGGGGGCAGGGGTGTGGCGATTGCAACCGCACCGGCTACCGCGGTCGCACGGCGATTCAAGAGGTGTTCGCCGTCGACCGGGCGGTGCGGGAGATGCTCACAAAGGGGCGTTCCGAAACGGAGATCCTTGCCCATTTGCAGGAACAGGGGTTTGTGCCGATGATCCGAGACGGGCTGGAAAAGGCGCGAGCGGGCATCACCACCGTGGCCGAGGTGCTGCAGGTGGCCATGGCGTGAGCGGAGCCGGCTGCGGGGAACGAAAGGGGGAGGAGGACGATGCGTTCGATTCGCGATCTGTTGATTCTCGCCCACCGCCGCGGGGCGTCCGATCTGCACGTATCGGTGGGGATCCCCCCGGTGCTGCGTATCACGGGAGAGCTTTGCCCTTTGGACGAGCCGCCGCTCAAGCCGGAGGAAACGGAATCCATGGCCCAGGAGCTGCTGAACGACGAGCAGGCCCGGCGCTTTGCCGAGCGCGGAGAACTGGATTTTTCCTACGGCATACCCGGTGTGTCCCGTTTCCGGGTGAACGTTTTTCGCCAGCGGGGATGCGTGGCCATTGCCGCCCGCACCATCCCCCACGGCGTGCCCAGCCTCGACGAGCTGGGGCTTCCCCCCATCGCCCGCGCGCTGGCGGAACGGCCGCAGGGGCTGTTCCTCGTCACCGGGCCGACCGGCAGCGGCAAATCGACCACCCTCGCGGCGATGGTCGATTACATCAACACCAACTTCCGCCGGCACATCGTCACGCTGGAGGACCCGATCGAATACCTGCACGCGCACAAGCGGTCGATCGTCAACCAGCGGGAGGTCGGCCAGGACACCCGGACGTTCCTCGACGGCCTGCGTGCCGCCCTGCGCCAGGATCCCGACGTCATCCTCATCGGCGAGATGCGCGATCTGGAGACGATCGCCACGGCCCTGCGCGCGGCGGAAACGGGCCACCTCGTCCTGGCCACGCTGCACACGGTGGACGCGGCACAGACGGTGGACCGCATCATCGACGTCTTCCCGCCGGCCCAACAGCAGCAGGTGCGCGGCCAGCTGGCCAACGTGCTCATCGGCGTCTTCGCCCAGCGCCTGCTTCCGCGCGCCGACGGCCGCGGGCGCGTCGCCGCGGTGGAGGTGCTCGTCAACACCCCGGCGGTGGCCAACCTCATTCGCCAGGGGAAGGTGCACCAGATCCCCTCGGTGATGCAGACCGGCGGCGCCATGGGCATGCAGACGATGGAACAAGCCGTGCGCCGGCTGCTCGAGCAGCGCGTCATCAACGACGAGGCGGCGCGCCGGGTGCTGGGCACGCACCGGGTTGAGCTGCCCCTGGAATGATGCACAAAGGGGAAGCGAACGGGAGGTGAAGGGGCGTGCCCGCCTTTCAGTACACGGCCTATGATCGCCGCGGGCAGCGCCGACGCGGCACGGTGGAGGCCCGTGACGCCGGGGAGGCGGTGCGACGCTTAAAGGAGCAGGGTTTTGTGGTTGGGCGCATTGCGCCGCGCGAAGCCTCCATTTGGACGCGGGAGATTCGCCTCACCCGTCCGCGCGTGCGGCGGCTGGAGCTCATCATCTTTTGCCGCCAGTTGGCCACACTGCTCCGCGCCGGGATCCCCCTGGCCGATGCCCTCGCCGTGCTGCAGCAACAGGCGGAAAGCCGCCCCCTGCGCGCCATCCTCGCGCGGGTGCTCGAGGACGTGCGCGGCGGAACGGCCTTTTCCGCGGCGTGCCGCGCCCACGGCCAGGCCTTCCCCGAGCTGTTCATCAGCATGGTGCGGGCCGGCGAGGCGACCGGGAACCTGGACGAGGTCCTTGAGCAGCTGGCCCTGTTTTATGAAAAGGAGCGGGCCGCTGTTGAGAAGGTGAAGTCGGCTTTGGTCTATCCGGCCATCGTGCTCGTGACGGCGGTTTTGGTGACGGCCTTCCTGATGTGGAAGGTGGTGCCCCAGTTTGTCGACACCTACCGCGCCATGGGCCTTGAACTGCCATGGCTGACGCGGCTGCTGATTTCCGTCAGCACTGGCGCCGCTTACCATGTCCATCTCTGGGCGGGCATCCCCTTGGCCATGGCGGCGGGTGTGGTGTTGGCCTACCGCACCCCGCGCGGCCGGGTGGTCTTCGATCGCCTCCGCCTGCGCCTGCCCATCTACGGCCCCCTGGTGAAAAAGAGCACCCTGGCCCGCTTTTGCCGCACCTTCAGCATGCTCTACGCCGCGGCGGTGCCCCTCCTCGAGGCGCTGACGCTGGTTGGCCGGGTGGTGCAAAACGCGGCGCTGGCGAAGGTGGTGGAAGAGGCCAAAACGGCGATGCAGGAAGGCCGGGCGCTGGCCGATCCGTTCCGGCGCAGCCGGCTCATCCCGCCCATGGTGGCGCACATGATCGCCGTCGGTGAGGAAACCGGGGCCCTCGACGAGCTGCTGGGCAAGGTGGCCGCCTATTACGAGGACGAGGTGGCCCAGGCGGCGGAGCGGCTGAAATCGTCCATCGAGCCGCTGTTGATCCTCCTCGTGGCCGCGCTCGTCGGGATGGTCGTGCTGTCGGTGCTCTTGCCCTCGTTCCAGCTGTACCGGCACCTGTAGGTGTGGACGGGCATCAGGGGGTCCGCGTTTCGCCTGCCCGGGTGATAATCCGGCAGGGCACAACGCACCCTAACCGATAAACGGAAAAGGAGCGCGATGGACGTGGAACCTCGCTTCTCTACCCCTGCCCCGTCCGAGGTGACCGGGGGCGCCCCCATCCCGCTCGCCTCTCCCGCCGCGGCGAGCCCAACCGTGGCCGAGGCGATCCTGGACCAGCTGGCCGAGTGGGGCGTGCGGCGCATCTACGGCGTGGTCGGCGACGCCATTTTGGGGCTGATGGATGCCCTTGCCCGACAAGACTGCATCCAATTTGTCGCCGTGAAGCATGAAGCGGCCGCGGCGCTGATGGCGTCGGCGGAAGCGAAGCTGACCGGCGGCCTCGGCGTGTGCGTGGCGACGATGGGGCCGGGATTGGTGAACCTCCTCAACGGGTTGGCCGACGCCGCCCTCGACCGCGTCAGCGTGCTCGCCATCACCGGCCAGTCCCCGACGGACCAGATCGGCACCGACGTGAAGCAGTTCGTCGACCAGCAGCGCCTTGTCGATCCCCTCGCCGTGTACACGGCAATGCTGGCGAGTCCCCGGGCCGTCGTCGACGTGCTGGCCACGGCGCTGCAGGAGGCGCGGACAAGGCGCGGCGTGGCCCACCTCACCGTGCCGCGCGATTTGTTCTTCGCGCAGGCGCCGGCGATGGGGCGGCCTCGGCCGGAGCTCGTGCGTGGGACGCCGGTGGTGTCGCGCGACGGGCTGGAACGGGTCCTCGCCGTTCTGCGCGCGGCGCGCCGGCCGATGGTGGTGGCGGGCATCGGCGCGCGCGGCGCGGCC
>NZ_BMOF01000026.1 GCF_014646935.1 Calditerricola satsumensis
CCGCCTTTGCGGCCGGCTGGGCCGGGGCCGGGGCCGCTTCCGCCCGGGGCGATGCGGCCGCGTCGGCCTTCGCCGCCTCGTCGGCCGGCGCTTCGCCTTCCGCTTCCATCAGGCAGATGGGCGTGCCGACGGAAACGGTCTCGCCTTCCGGAACGAGGATCTCCTTGACGATGCCGGCAACGGTAGACGGCACCTCGGCGTTCACCTTGTCGGTCATGACCTCGCAGAGGGGGTCGTACTTGTTCACCTTGTCACCGGGTTTGACGAGCCACTTGGCAATCGTTCCTTCGGTGACGCTCTCCCCCAGCTGGGGCATTTTGACTTCTACCGCCATGATGAGCCTCCTTTTTCCCGTTCGTTAAAACTCAGCCAGCTCTTTCATCGCTTGATACACCTTGTCGGGGTTGAGCATGAAGAACTTCTCGAGCGGCGGGCTGTACGGCATGGCCGGAATGTCCGGGCCGCACAGGCGCTTGATCGGCGCGTCGAGGTCAAAGAGCACTTCCTCGGCGATGATGGCCGCCACCTCGCCGCCGACGCCGCCCTCCTTGTTGTCCTCGTGGACGATGAGGACCTTCCCGGTCTTCGCCGCCGCCTCGCAGATCGTCTCCTTGTCGAGCGGATACAAGGTGCGCAAGTCGACAACGTGGGCGCTGATCCCCTCCTGGGCCAGCCGCTCGGCCGCCTCGAGGCAGAAGTGCAGGGCCAGGCCGTAGGAGAAGACGGTGATGTCCTCGCCTTCCCGCTTGACGTCGGCCTTGCCGATCGGCAGCACGTAGTCTTCCTCGGGCACCTCGCCCTTGATAAGGCGGTAGCAGCGCTTGTGCTCAAAGAACAGCACCGGGTCGTCGTCGCGGATGGCCGCCTTCAAGAGCCCCTTCACGTCGTAGGGCGTCGACGGGGCGACCACCTTCAGGCCGGGCGTGCTGTTGAAGAGGGCCTCGACGCTCTGGGAGTGGTACAGCGCACCGTGCACGCCGCCGCCGTAGGGGGCGCGGACGACGATCGGGCAATGCCAGTCGTTGTTGGAGCGGTAGCGCATCTTGGCCGCCTCGTTGATGATCTGGTTGACGGCCGGGTGGATGAAGTCGGCGAACTGAATCTCCGCCACCGGGCGCATTCCGTACGCCGCCGCGCCGATGGCCACGCCGACGATGGCCGACTCCGACAGCGGCGTGTCGATGACGCGCTCTTCGCCGAATTCGTCGATGAGGCCCATGGTGGCGCGGAACACGCCGCCGCGCTTGCCGACGTCCTCCCCGAGCACGAACACGCGCTCGTCGCGGCGCATCTCCTCGCGCAAGGCCTGGGTGACCGCTTCGATGTAGGAAATTACCGGCATCGTCCGTCCCTCCTCACTTCTCGGCGTACACGTACTTCAGCGCGGTCTCCGGCTCGGCGTACGGGGCCTTTTCGGCGTACTCGGTGGCCTCGTCCACTTCGCGCTGCACGCGCTGGGCGATCTCTTTCTCCTGCGCTTCCGTCATCGCCCCCACCTCGAGCAGGTACTGGCGGAAGCGCGGGATCGGGTCCTGCTTCTTCGCTTCCTCCAGCTCCTCCCGCGAACGGTAGGTGCGGTCGTCGTCGTCGCTGGAGTGGGGCACCAGACGGTTGACGACGGCCTCGATCAGCGTCGGCCCTTCGCCGCGCAGGGCGCGCTCGCGGGCTTCCTTCACCACGCGGTAGACCTCCAGCGGGTCGTTGCCGTCAACGCTCACGCCGGCAAAGCCGTAGCCGACGGCCCGCTTGGCCACGCTGTCAACGGCCATCTGCTTCTTGAGCGGCACGGAAATGGCGTACTTGTTGTTCTGGCAGAAGAAGATGACCGGCAGCTTGTGCACCCCGGCGAAGTTGGCCGCCTCGTGGAAGTCGCCCTGGTTGCTCGACCCCTCGCCGAAGGAGGTGTAGACAACGAGCTCCTTCTTCTGCATCTTCGCCGCCAGGGCGATGCCCACGGCGTGGGGCACCTGCGTCGTCACCGGGCTGGATCCGGTGAGGATGTTGAGCCGCTTGCAGCCGAAGTGGCCGGGCATCTGCCGCCCGCCGCTGTTCGGGTCCTCCGGCTTGGCAAAGGCCGACAGCATCAAGTCGCGCGGCGTCATGCCGAAGACGAGGACCACTGCCGCGTCGCGGTAGTACGGGCACAGGTAGTCGACGCCCTTCTTCAGGGCGAAGGCCGCCCCCACCTGCGCCGCCTCCTGTCCCTGGCAGGAGATGACGAAGGGGATCTTCCCGGCGCGGTTGAGGAGCCACTGCCGCTCGTCCACCTTGCGCGCCAGGAGCATGTAATAGTACATCTCGACCACTTGCTCGTCGGTCAGGCCCAGGGCCTTGTGCCGATTTTCCGCCATGCGCTTGCGCCTCCTTTTCCTCAAGCTTGCCCGCCGAACCGCCGCGTCCGCGCCTCACCCGGCCTGCCGCGGCGTTACGCCCCGTGGATCGCTTTCCCGTCGACGGCCAAGGCCGCCTCCATGATCGCCTCGGCCAGCGTCGGGTGCGGGTGGACGGTGTGGGCCACTTCCCACGGCGTCGCGTCGAGCACGCGCGCCAATCCGGCTTCGGTGATCAGGTCCGAGGCGTGCGGGCCAATGATATGGACGCCGAGGAGGTCGTTCGTCTTCGCGTCGGCCACTACTTTGACAAACCCGTCCGGTTCGCCGAAGATGAGGGCCTTGCCGTTGCCGCGGAAGTTGAACTTGCCCACCTTCACCTCATAGCCCTTTTCGCGCGCTTCCCGCTCGGTCAAGCCCACGCTGGCCACTTCCGGCCGCGAGTAGGTGACGCGCGGGACCTTCGTGTAGTCGATCGGGTCGGGGCTCAAGCCGACCATGTGCTCCACGGCGACAATCCCCTCGTGGGACGCCACGTGGGCCAGCTGCGGCGTGGCAATGACGTCCCCGATGGCGTAGATGTGCTTCTCCTTGGTCTGGTAATAGTCGTTGACCTTGATAAAGCCCTTCTCCAGCTCGATTTCCGTGCTTTCCAGGCCGATGTCCTCCACGTTCGGCACGCGGCCCACCGAAACGAGCATCTTCTCCGCCGAAAGGGTGAGCCGCTGGCCGCCCTTGTCCGCTTCCACGGTGAACCCGCCGTCCGTCTTGCGGAAGGTTTCCGGCAGCACCTTGGTCCCGGTGTGGATCGTCACGCCGCGCTTCTTCAGGATGCGGGCCATCTCCTTGCTGATCTCCTCGTCCTCCGTCGGCAGGATGCGGTCGAGGAACTCGACGACGGTCACCTCGACGCCGAAGTCGCGCAGCATCGAGGCCCACTCCACGCCGATCACCCCGCCGCCGACGATGACGATCGATTTCGGAAGCGCTTCCATTTCCAGGGCTTCGTCGGACGTCATCACCACCTCGCCGTCCACGTCGAGCCCCGGCAGCGTGCGCGGCCGGGAACCGGTGGCAATGAGGACGTGCTCGGGAACGAGGATCTCCTGCTCGCCGTCTTGGGTCTCGACGCGGATGGCGCCGGAACGCGGCGAAAAGATGGACGGCCCCATCAGCCGGCCATACCCTTTGACGACGGTGATCTTGCCCTTCTTCATCAGGTGCTGCACGCCCTTGTGCAGCTGCTCGACGATGGCGCGTTTGCGCGCCTGCACCTTGGCGAAATTGAGGGCGACGCCGCCGGCCTCGACGCCGTACTTCTCCCCTTCGGCCAGCGTCGCGTACACCTCGGCACTGCGCAGCAGCGCCTTCGAAGGGATGCACCCGCGGTGGAGGCAGGTGCCGCCCAGCTTGTCCTTTTCCACCACGGCCACGTTCATGCCGAGCTGCGCGGCGCGGATGGCGGCCACGTAGCCGCCCGGCCCCGCGCCCAGTACGACGAGATCAAATTCGCGAGCCACTCCGCATCCTCCTTCGCGCCTCGTTTCTCGTTGCCCTCCGTGGGGCCATGCGCGCCATGCCGACACGGAAGATCCCGGCAATCGGCACGCCGGCATGCTCATCGCTGCAAGACCGCTTCGCGCACCACCGGGACGGGGTACTCCTTGGCCTCTTCTTCCCCGCGCAGCACGCGCAGGGCGCCTTCCGCCAAGGCCGCAAGCTCGTTTTCCCCGGGGTAGATCTTGACCGGCGCGATCCAGGCCACGCGCCGCGCGATCCAATCGGTGAACATCTTGCTGTAGGCCAGCCCGCCGGTGAGGATGATGGCGTCGATGCGCCCTTCCAGCACCGCGGCGGCAGCACCGATGGCCTTGGCCACCTGATAGGCCATCGCCTCGTACACGAGGCGGGCCCGCTTGTCCCCCTCCTCCACGCGCCGCTCCACCTCGCGTGCGTCGTTGGTCCCGAGGTGGGCCACCAGCCCGCCCTTGCCGACGAGCATGCGGCGGATCTCCTCCTGCGTGTGCCGCCCCGAGAAGCACAACCGCACCAGGTCGCCGGCGGGAACCGTTCCTGCGCGTTCCGGCGAGAAGGGGCCTTCGCCGTCGAGGGCGTTGTTCACGTCGACCACGCGCCCCGCCTTGTGGGCGCCGACGCTGATGCCGCCGCCCATGTGCGCCACAATGAAGTGGGCCTCTTCGTACCGTTTGCCCATCTCCCTGGCAATGCGCCGGGCCACGGCCTTCTGGTTCAGGGCGTGGAAGATGCTTTTCCGCTCGATGCCCGGAACGCCGCTGATGCGGGCCAGCGGCTCCAGCTCGTCGACGACGACCGGGTCGACGATAAAGGCCGGAATGTTGAGCTGCGACGCGATCTCGTGGGCCAGGATGGCCCCGAGGTTGGACGCGTGCTCCCCGTACCGCCCGCTTTTGAGGTCCTCGAGCATCGTCGCATTGACGCGGTACGTCCCGCCGGGAATGGGGCGCAGGAGACCCCCGCGCCCGACAATGGCGCTGAACTTGGTCAGGTTGATGCCCTTTTCGTGCAGGGCGTCGAGGATCACCTGCTTGCGAAAGGCGTACTGGTCGATGATGCGGGCGTAGGGGGCCAACTCCTTGACGTCGTGGCGCAGCGTCTCCTCGAAGAGGGGCTTTTCGTCCTCGTACACACCTATCTTCGTCGACGTCGAGCCGGGGTTGATGATGAGCAGCCGATGCGTTCGTTGCACGTGTCTCGCCTCGCTTTACCGCCGGCTCAGGATCGATTTCTCGTTGCGCACGAAGGTGCTGCGCGTCTTCGCCACCTGCGCGATGCGCTCTTCGGCCATGCGGTCGGCCGCCTTGTACGTGGGGATGTTGTCGCGCTTGGCGATCTCGAACACCTTCATCAGGTTGTCGTAGATCGACTCCACCTTCTTCAACGCGCGCTCACGGTTGTACCCCTCAAGCTCGTCGGCCACGTTGATCAGCCCGCCGGCATTGATCACGTAATCGGGCGCGTAGACGATGCCCATCTCGTGGATCCGGTCGCCGTGGCGCTCCTCCTTCAGCTGGTTGTTGGCCGAACCGGCAATCACCTTTGCCTTCAGCTTCGGGAGGGTCTCGTCGTTGAGGATGCCGCCGAGGGCGCACGGGGAGAAGATGTCGCAATCGACGGCGTAGATCTCGTCGGCACCGACCGCTTGGGCACCGAATTCCTCCACGGCCCGCTTCACGTTTTCGGGGTTGATGTCGGTGACGATCAGCTTTGCCCCTTCCTCATGCAGGTGCTTGCAGAGGTGGTACCCCACGCTGCCCACGCCCTGAACGGCGACCGTCTTGCCGGCCAGCGAATCGCTGCCAAAGGCCACTTTCGCCGCGGCCTTCATCCCGACGTAGACGCCGTAAGCGGTTACAGGAGACGGATTGCCGCTGGAGCCAAACTCCGGCGAAACCCCGGTGACGTAATCGGTCTCCTGATGGATGATGTCCATGTCGGCCACCGTCGTGCCCACGTCTTCCGCCGTAATGTAGCGACCGCCCAGCGACTGAATGTAGCGCCCCAGGGCGCGGAACATCGCCTCGTTCTTGTCCTTCTTCGGATCGCCGATGATCACCGTCTTGCCGCCTCCCAGGTTGAGGCCGGCCGCCGCAGCCTTGTACGTCATCCCGCGGGCGAGACGCAGCGCGTCAACGATGGCATCTTCCTCCGACGCGTAGGTCCACATGCGGCACCCGCCAAGGGCCGGGCCGAGGGTGGTGTCGTGGATGCAGATGATCGCCTTCAGCCCCGACGCCGCATCGTGGCAGAAGATCAGCTGTTCGTAGTCGTATTTCTGCAGGTACTCGAAGATGTTCATGGTCTCCTCCTCCTCGCATTCGGCAACGTGAAGACGGATGGGTTGGACGCTTTTACACCGTCATCGGCGCGCGCGCCCGCTCTGCGGCGAGCACCGCCAGCGCGATGGCGTAGAGCTTCGTCTCCGGCGTGTCGGCCCGCGACGTGACGACCACCGGCGCCTTGGCCCCAACGAGGATGCCGGCAATCTTGGCCCCCGCCAGGTAGGTCAGCGTCTTGTACACCGCGTTGCCGGTCTCGATGTTCGGGACGATGAGCACGTCGGCGAAGCCGGCCACCGGGCCGCCCACTTTTTTGTGCGCCGCCGCCTCCGGCGACACGGCCACGTCAAGGGCCAGCGGACCGTCTACGTCGGCCCCCTTGATCTGGCCGCGCTCGGCCATCTTGGCCAGAATGGCCGCGTCGGTCGTCGCCGGCATGTCGGGATTGACCGTCTCGATGGCGGTGATGAGGGCCACCTTGGGCCGCTCGATGCCCAGCGCCCGGGCCACCTGCACGGCGTTTTCGATGATGTGCACCTTCTGCTCCAGCGTCGGGGCGATGTTCATCGCCGCATCGCTGAGGAGCATCAGCCGGTCGGCCAGCGGGGCCTCAAAAACGGCCACGTGGCTGAGCACCCGGCCGGTTCGCAGGCCGTGCTCCTTGTCCAGCACGGCGCGGAGAAAGTCCGCAGTCGACACCATGCCCTTCATGACGACATCGGCTTTCCCCTCGCGGACCGCCTTCACCGCGGCGAGGCACGCCGCCTTGGGGTCCTCCACGTGTTCTACGCTTACCTGATTCAGCGGAAAGCCGATCTGTCGCGCGATGCGCTCGATGTTCGGGCGGTTGCCGAACAGCAGAAATTCGGCGATGCCCTGCCGCTGGGCTTCCTTGACCGCGGCGAGCACGTCCTCGTCCTCGGCCACCGCGACGGACACGGTCACCGCCGGTTTACGCCTGGCGTACTCCAACAGATCCTGTAGCCGGTTCATGCGATTCACCTTCCATGAGTGCCGTGATGATGCGCCCCTTGTTTCCCCCCTTACCAACAGGCTTTGCATCCAGGCGCACAACCATTCCGCCGGAAGGTTAAGCAAAAACAATGCCAACATCCGCAACCTCCCGCCATCCCGCCGTCGCCATGTTTCGGCTCCCCATGATGCGCAAATTCCTGCACACATGAGCAAGGCATTGCATGAATGAACGTGCACATCATGACGTGGAGGTTTCGTCTGCCGGTTTGGCGATTTCCCGGTTCAGCCCGAGTTTCTCCAGCTTGTAGTACAGGTTGCGGACGGAGATCCCGAGGAGCCGAGCCGCCTCCGTCTTGTTTCCTCCCGTGGCGGACAGGGCGCGGGCAATGTGCTCGGCCTCGGCCCGCCGAAGGACGGCCTCGAGCGGTTCGATCGGCCCGGTGAAACGGCGATGGCCGCCGGCCGGCGCCGACCCCGCCTGCTGGTCGAGGGGCGGCAAGTGTTCAACGCGGATGACCGTTTCGTTGAACCTCATGTTGATGATAGCCCGCCCCAAAATGTTTTCCAGTTCCCGAACGTTCCCCGGCCAGGAATAGGCGGACAGCACCTCGAGGGCGGCCGGGTCGACGCGTTTCACCATCCGCCCGTACTCCTGGTTAAATTTGCGGATCAAGTGGGCGCACAAGAGCGGGATGTCCTCCTTGCGGTAGCGCAGGGGCGGGATAAAAATGGGAAAGACGTTCAGGCGGTAATACAAGTCTTCCCGAAACGTCCCCTTCTGAATAGCCCGCTCGAGGTTAACGTTGGTGGCGGCAATGACGCGCACGTCGACGGGAATGGGCTTCGTCCCGCCCACGCGCACCACCTCTTTCTCCTGCAGCACGCGGAGGAGCTTGGCCTGCATGTTGAGGGACAGCTCGCCGATCTCGTCGAGGAAGATCGTCCCCCCGCTGGCCTCCTCAAACAGACCGCGCTTGCCGCCACGCCGCGCGCCGGTGAACGCTCCCTCCTCATAGCCGAACAGCTCGCTTTCGAGCAGCGATTCCGTCAGCGCCGCACAGTTGACGCGCACAAATTGGTTGTACTTGCGATCGCTGGCGTTGTGGATGGCGTGGGCAAACAGCTCCTTGCCCGTGCCCGACTCGCCGCGCAACAGCACCGTGACCGTCGTCGTGGCCGCCTTTTTGGCCTGCTCCACGGCGATGCGCAGGGCATCGCTTTCGCCGATGATGTCCTCGAAGGTGTACTTGGCCTCCAACGTGCGGATGATCTTCTTAGCCTGTTCCAATTCCGCATTCAGCCGCTTGATCTCCGACACGTCATGGATCACGCCGACGCTGCCCTTCAGCTCCCCATCGACGATGATCGGGGCCACGTTGACGATGACGTCCTTCTTCTTCGGCCCCACCTTGAGCGGGACGCCGCGAACCGGCTTGCGCGTGCGGAGCACCTTCATGTGCATGCTCTCGCCCTCGGAGATGTCGACATCGGCCGGCTTGCCGATCACGTCTTCCTCCGTCAAGCCCGTAAGCCGGGTGTAGGCGGGGTTGATCAGGATGCCGATGCCCCGCGCGTCGACGACGGAGATGGCGTCCTCCGTCGAGTGGATGATGGCCTCGAGCAGGCTGCGCACCTCCTTCAAGTTCGTCACCTGCTCCGCCAGGGCCATCACCTCGGTGATGTCGCGGAAGACGGCCGCAGCGCCGATCACCTTCCCGCTCTCGTCGACGACGGGGACGCGATTGGTGACGATGCGCCGCCCCCCGTCGAGCCACTGTTCCTGGTTGAGTTCGGCCTGTCCCGTTTCGAGCACGCGCATGAGCCGGCTCGAGGGGATGACGTCGGTGACGCGCCGCCCCAACACGTCCTCGCGCTTGAGCCCGGTGAGCGCCTCCGCAGCGCGGTTGAACAGCGTGACGCGCCCCTCGGCGTCGACGGCCAGCATGGCGTCGTGGGTGGAATCGAGGATGACGTCCCGCGCGCGCCGGGCCTTCTTCAGGGCGTCGCGCAGGCAAGCCGCTTCCGCCGCGAGATCGGCCAAGGCGCCGGCCACCTCCCCCCACACCACGGCCGCGCCCTTTGCCCGCACGCGCACCGCTTCGACCGCCTCGGGATCGCGCGCCGTCACCACCACGAGATCGGGATCGCCCGCCAGCGCCGATTCCACATCCGCCAGGCTTTCCGCCACCCCCACAAGGGTCACGCCGCTCGCCTGGCGCAGGAGGCGGACCAGGGCCTGGGTTTGCACTCCGTCTCCGACCACCGCAACCCGCTTCACCGTCCCCTCTCCCTTCCCTTCCACCGCATGTGCGAAAATTTTTGCCGTCTGTTTCGTGAAGAATTTTGCAGGCTATGGCGATTATACCCCATTGCGCCGTGGACGGGGAGGGATTTTTGCGCTACGATGGGAACGGCGCACCCCAGCGCCGCCCGCGCGAACGCGCCAACCCAACCGCACCGGAAAGAGGGAGCGCCCGATGCTGATCCAACGGCTCATCGCCTTGCTCATCCTCGTTTCGGCCGGCCTTGTCGCCGCCTATGGCTGGACATTGATGCGCGAGGCCGTCTTCGCCGCGTTTGCCCAAACCGCCACCGGGCACGACGGGCTTGCCTTCCTCGCCGGAGCCGTCCTGTTCCTCGGCGGCATCGGCTTTGTCGGAGGGTTTCTCTTTTACCGCGACAAAAAACGGCGCCGCGTGCAAAAACGGTTCATCAAAACGCGGCGCCAGGACGACGGGGCGTAGGCCCCGTTTTTTATGGAGGAGGAAAATCGGCTGCGGCGTTACCGGCTTCGCTCGGCCGGGGGCGGCGGCGATCCGTCCGGTTGGCCCAACCGGTCCAGATACGTCAAGAGGGGCACGCGGGCAATGAGGTCGGACAGCGACCGCCGTTCGGCATAGAGGTGAAGGGCGACAAGCACCCCCAGCCACAGGAGTTGGCCCCATGCCGGCAGCCACCACGCCGTCCACAGGCCGAGCAGGGCACCGATCGTGTTGCTGCCGGTGTCGCCGAGCATGGCGCGGCCGCGCACGTCGTGCGGAAGGAGGGCCGCCCCCGCGCAGGCGGCCGGAAGCCAGTGGGGCCATGCCGAAGCGGGAAGGGCCGGCAGCAGCAAGAAAAAGGCGCAACCGGCGGCCTTCAGCGCACGGCCGGGGCGCAGGTCCAGCAGGTTGACGCCGTTGGCCGACAAGGCGACGATCAGCAACGCCACCGCCCACGCCGCCCCACGGAAACCCGACAGCCACGCCGCCGCCGCCGCCACAACCAGGCCGCCGACGGCTTTGGCCGCGCCGGTGGTCGGCCGCCCGGCGAGCAGCGCCCGCAGGTGGGCGCGCCGCCCGGTGACGGCGCGGCTGCCCCAGATGTCGTCAACGGCGCCAAGGAGGGCAAAGCCGGCGACGACGAGCAGCTGGATGCGCGCAAGATGCGCCGCCTCGGCGCCCGCCCACCAGGCCCACAGCAGGGGCGCGCATCCGGCGGGAAGGGCCACCGCCCAGCCCGTGCCGACGGGGACGACGTCGCCCCGGTAGTTGGTGCGGAGCGGGCCCGTTCGCCACAAGACGGCAAGCGTCACGCGGACCAAAAGCCACCCGAGGGCCAGCGACGCGGCAGCGCCGGCCACACCCAGCGCAAGCGGGGGCCCCTGTCCCATCGCCGGCTCCGCTCCCGTCACGTTGCCCGCCTCCCTTCCCGCCGCTTGCGGTTTAACGTGAGGGCGATGTCGACGAACTGGCGCCCGCGGTGCACAAAGGAGCGCACGTCGCGTCCCGTCTCGCGGTGGCGGAAGGGCACCTGCACCTCGTAAAGGCGGAAGCCCGCCCGCAGCACGTCGACGGCAAACCCCACCTCGACGCCAAACCCGCCGGATAAAGGAGGAAGGGATTCCAGCACCACCCGGCGCACGGCCCGCTGGCCGGACAGGGGCGCTTGCAGGGCGTAGCCCGTCAGATGCGCAATGCCGAACCGCGCCAGCCCCTTAACCAGGCCAAACCCCCCTTTTCGGCGCGCCGGCGGGAGCACCGCCACCACCACGTCGGCCACGTCCCGCTCGACGGGTTCGAGCAGCGCGGGTGCGTAGGCGGCCGTATCGCCCAGATCGCCGTCCAAAAACAGGAGGATGTCGCCGCGCGCCGCCCGCCACCCCGTCTCGAGGGCGGCCCCCTTGCCGCGGTTTTCGCCGTGCACGATGACGCGATCGGCGTACGGACGCGCCGCATCGGCCGTACCGTCGACGCTGCCGTCGTCGACCACGATCACCTCGTCCACGCAGCCCGCGCGGCGCAGGGCGGCCAGCGTCTCGGGCAGGGTGAGCGCCTCGTTGTAGGCGGGGACGACGGCCGACACGCGCCGTGTCGTCATGACGGGCCCCCTCCCTGCATGCGGCTGACGATTGCTTTCACCGCGGTGAGGTAGCTGTACGGCGTCGGGTCGGTCGTGTCCACGCGCACGGTGGGGAGCATCATCCGTCCCGCCCACGCAGGGGAAAGATCGCCCGTCACCACGAGCACGGTGGCCGCTTCCGGTTTTTCCGGCGGCCCTTGCGCCTCCGGCGGAACGAGCGTCACGGCAAACCCGACGTCGCGCAAAAAGTCGGCCAGCCCCTTGACCGCCTCCGGATCGCCGACGAGCCAGACGTGGGGGGAAGCTTGCGCCATGGCTTCCGCGAGAACGAGGCGAGACATCTCGCGGACCGTTTCCTCAAACTGGACATGCAGCTCATCCAGGCGCCGCTGCAGCGCCTTGTTCTGTCGGACCGTCTCGTCGTATTTCGCCGCGAGGCTGGCAATCACATCCTGCTGGTTGGCCTCGATCCACCGTTGGCCGGCCGTTCCGCCGAGCAGAATCCCCACGCCCAGCGCCAGGAAAACCGACGACACCGTGACGACGTGGTAGCGCCATGGATACACGGCGATTCCTCACCCCATCAGCAGCTTGACGTTCACCCACACCAGCCGCCACAGCCGCGACAGCGACTCGCTCACGGCGGACAGGGCGGCCACCGGAACGCAGGCGGCGCCGATCAGGTAGGCCAGGGTGCGCCACTTGAGGCGCCGCGGGTAGAGCTTGGAAACCCCGCGGGCGTCGACGAGCTTCGCCCCGATCTTCATCCGCACGAGCACGGTGCTGGCCATCCCCTGACGCCCTTTTTCCAGAAAATCGATCATGTTCGAATGCGTTCCCACGGTGACGATCAGCTCGGCACCCTTCTCATAGGCCAGCAGCAGGGCGATGTCCTCGCTCGTCCCGGGGGCGCACAGCACATGTCCGCTGAGGCCCAGCTGCTTGAGCCGCGCCATCCCCGGCGCCCGGCCATCGGGATAGCCGTGTACGATCAGGTCGGCCCCGCAGCGCAAGGCGCGGTCGGAGACGCTGTCCATGTCGCCGATGATGATGTCCGGCTTCCATCCGAAGTCGAGCAGGGCGTCGGCGCCGCCGTCGACGCCGATCAGCGCGGGACGCCAGTCCTCCACGTACCCGCGGATGGCCAGCAGGTCCTCTCGATAGTGGCTGCCGCGCACGACAACCAACACGTGCCGGCCCTGTAGCGGCGTCCGCAGCACCGGCGTCAGCAGCGGGCGGATGAAGAACGCTTTTTCCTTCGCCGCAAAATGCAGGGTGTTGTCGATGAACTGCGCCAGCCGCTCTTCGAGGTTGGCCACACCCCGCCGGTAGCGGCGCTCAAGCTCGTCGGCGGTGACGCGTCGCGCAGGCAGCGCCGTGGCGGTCTCCTCAATCCACAAATGCCCCTCGTCCAGAACGAGGCGCGCGCCCTCGGGGATGCGCGCAAAGTCGGCCTCGGCGATTTCAAACAGGGGCACGCCGCTGCGGGCCAAAAGGAGCGCTCCCTCCGCCGGGTAGCTGCCGCTTAAAAACGGCAGCGCATTCACCACCGCCCGCACGCCGGCTTCCAGCAGGCCGTGCGCCGCCACTTCGTCCACGTCACGATGGCGAATGACGGCAATCTCTCCGCCTGAAAGACGCATGACCAGACGCTTCGTCCGCTCGTCGACGGCCGCCGTGCCGCTGATCGGTTTGCCGGAACGCCACCAGGCGATCACGCCTTCTCCCCCTTTGTCCGCGCACCCTCCCGTTCGGTACTAGTTTGGCAAGAGGAAGAAAATCTCATTCCCTCTCCCCCCGAAAAGCAAAACCGACCGCATCATGCGGTCGGCTCGTACCGGATCCCATTTCTTATCCCATGCCAAGGCCACTCACGTCTTGGGTGGCACCTGCTTTGCGCGCCGTTCGCGCCACTCTTCCGCCAACATCGCGTACACCGCGTGGTCGCGATACGAGCCGTCGGCAAACCGCTCGACGCCCCGCAGCACGCCCTCCAGGCGAAAGCCCAACCGCTCGGGGACCGCACGGCTGCGGAAGTTGGTCACCGCGGCGCGGAGAATACAGGGTTTCCGCGTGATGGGGCAACAGCAGGCCCAGGGCCAGATCGCCGTCAACCGGCCAGCGAAACATCGGCGTCGCGTTTCCCAAGGCCCTTCAGCTTACCACCTTGTGCTCGATGCGCAGCTTGTCGGCCACCATGGCGATGAATTCGCTGTTCGTCGGCTTCGCCTTGGCCACATTGATCGTGTAGCCAAACAGGCTGCTGATCAGCTCCACGTTGCCACGCGCCCACGCCACTTCGATGGCATGGCGAATGGCCCGCTCCACCCGGCTGGGCGTGGTGTTGAACTTGCGGGCGATGGAGGGGTAGAGATCTTTGGTAATCGAACCCAGCAGCTCAACGTTGTGGTACACCATGGCAATCGCTTCGCGAAGGTACAGATAGCCCTTGATGTGCGCCGGCACGCCAATCTCGTGGATGATGTTGGTGATGCGCACGTCCAGGTCATGCTTTTTCGGGCTCGACGCCGCGGCCGTCTGAATGGACAACATCACGCGGTCATGAACCACCACTTGGCGGATGCGATTGGTCAGCACTTCCATGTCAAAGGGCTTGAGGATGTAGTAGGAAGCCCCCAGCTCGACAGCCTTTTTCGTGATTTCCTCTTGGCCGAAGGCGGTCAACATGATGATCTTGGGAAAGACCGGCAGCGACATGCTGTGCAGCCGCTCGAGAACGGCCAAGCCGTCCAAATGGGGCATGATAATGTCGAGGATCAACACGTCGGCTGGGGTGTTTTCCAAGACGGCGATCACATCGTTCCCGTTGTACGCCACCCCAACGACTTCCATGTCCTTCTGCTGGTCAATAAATTCGGCCAATAAATTGGTAAACTCTCGGTTGTCGTCGGCAATAACCACCCGTACCTTTTTCGTCACGCGGGAAATCCTCCTTTTTCGGCGAACTGCGGGATTCGAAAAGGGTGATCCCCCTGCTTCCACCATAAAGATCATTCGCGATCAACCGGGAAGTTCCTTCCTTGTCGGCCGGACTTTTCGTCTACATTTTCCGACTTTTGTCGCCCGGTTCCTGTCGAATGTGCCCGGGGCACACAAAAAACCGCCGGCCTGTGCGCGCGGCGGCTTGTTGGTTGCAGTCGGATTCGCGTCGAGATTGTACCCGGCATCGCGGAGCATCCACTCGATGAACACCCCGTAGCCGGTGGTGGGATCGTTGACGAACACGTGGGTTACGGCGCCAACCAGCTTGCCGTTCTGGATGATGGGACTTCCGCTCATGCCCTGCACGATGCCGCCCGTCTTCGCCAGCAAACGCGGATCGGTGACGCGAATCACCATGCTCTTGGTCGCGGGAAAGCGCTGCGCGGAGACGCTGACGATTTCAATCGAAAAGCGCTCCACCTTGCGTCCCTCGACGACGGTGAGCATCTCGGCCGGCCCTTCGCGCACCTCTTCGGCCAGGGCGATGGGAATCGGTTCGCGGAAGAGGGCGGGCTCCGGGGTCTCCGTCAGCGTACCAAAAATGCCGAAGGGGGTGTTCTTCTCAATCTTGCCAAGGGTTCGGTTTTCGTCAAACAACGTGGCGCGTTTCTGCCCCGGTTCGCCAGAGTTGCCTTTCTCGATGGACGTCACATCGGACGGGACGATCACGCCATCGCCGACGCGAATGGGCTGGCGCGTGTCGACGTCGGAGATGACGTGGCCCAGGGCGCCAAACCGGCGCGTCTTGGGGTCATAGAACGTCAACGTGCCGACACCGGCAGCCGTATCGCGGATGTAGAGGCCGAGGCGATACTGCCCATCCTTGTCGCGGGCCGGGCGAAGGGTCACCTGCACCTGGTCGCTGCCCCGTGCCAGCTGCAGCACGAGGGGCCGACCGGACAAACCCGCCGCACGCACCTGCTTCTCCACATCACCGACCGACTGCACGGTCGTCCCATCGATGGCAGTGATCACGTCGCCAACGCGCACGCCGGCTTCCCGACCCGGCGAAAGCGACCGGTCGCCATGAGGGACCAGATAATGCCCGACCACCAGAACCCCAGCCGAACGGAGCTTGACGCCGATCGACTGGCCCCCGGGAACCACGCGCAGCTCGGGGATAACGGAAACGGTCACCTTGCGCAAGGGGATGGCGCCCACCTGCACCGCCATGCGGGACGACCCCACATCGCCGGGCAAGAGCACCCAAGTTCCGCTTGACGCTCGGGTCGAGGATGCGGAAGCGGATGAAGCCGTCTGAACGGCGTTGGAACGCTCGACTTGCACCACCTCGGGGTTGTCCACGGTAACGGAACCAAAGGAGAACAGCGAAAGGGGTTTCACGGCGCCTTGAACGACGCGAATCTCATCGGGTAAGGCGGCAAACCGCTGAAACGGGGGCGAAAAGGCGAACAACACGGAAAGCGCCATGAGGCAAAGGCCAATCGTTTTTCTGGAGAGGGACAACGGCCATCACGCTCCTACCTTCCCTGCCTGCACCTCCTGCCGCGTGTAGTACTAGCGTGTCCGCCTTTGGAGCGAATATAACCCCGTAATTCGTGGACAAAAAGAAGGGGCTTCCCAACAAAGCCCCGTTCTCAGCCAATCGCCGTTTTGCTCCCCCTCGCGAGGCGAAGCATTTCTTGGGCGTGCTGCTTGCTGCTTTCGGTTACCGCCACACCGCTCAGCATGCGCGCGAGCTCCTCGACGCGCCCCGCTTCGCTGAGCGGCTCGACGCGCGTCACCGTCTCGCCGTTTTCCACTGCCTTGCTGACCACGAAATGGACATCGGCCATGCACGCCACCTGGGGAAGATGGGTGACGCACAGCACCTGCCGCGCGGCGGCGAGGGCGGCCAGCTTCTCGGCCACGCGCTGGGCGGCGCGGCCGCTTACCCCTGCGTCCACCTCGTCGAACACCAGCGTGCCGTACGGTTCGGCGTCGGCCACCACCGCCTTGAGGGCAAGCATGAGGCGCGACAGTTCCCCGCCCGAGGCGATGCGCGCCAGGGGCTTGGGCGGTTCCCCCGGGTTTGGCGCCCAGGTGAAGAAAACGACGTCCACCCCGTGGGGCATGGCCCGCACGCGCCGCCCGCCGACGTCGATGCCCTCCTCGTCGGGGAGGGTGTCGAGCTCGGCAAACAACTTGGCGTGCTCGAGATTCAGGTCGCGAAGATGGGCTTCCACCGCCGCGCACAGCTTCGCTGCCGCCTCCTTCCGGCGATGGGACAGCTCCTCGGCCTCGACGCCGAGATCGCGCCCGATCTCTTCCAGTTCCCGGGCCAGCTGCTCCACGCGCGCCTCGCGGTTTTCGATGGCCTCCAGCTCCTCCTCCACCTTGGCGGCGTACTCGAGGATGGCCTCCACCGTGTCGCCGTACTTGCGCTTCAGCTTGGCGATCAGGGCCAGGCGCGCTTCCACATCCGCCAGGCGGCCGTCGTCGTCGGGCACGGCTTCCTGGGCGTCGCGCAGCTCCCGCGCGGCGTCTTCCAGCTGATAGTAGGCCGACTGCACGGCTTCGTGCACCCGTTCCAGTTCGGGGTCGACGGCCGCCGCCTGCTCGAGGTAGGCCAGGGCATGGCCGATCCAGTCCATCCCTCGGTTGTCGCCGGCGAGGGCGGCGTAGGCCCCGCGCAGGGCGGTGCGCAGCTTCTCGGCGTGAAGGAGCTTCTGCCGCTCGGCCAGGAGCCGCTCTTCTTCCCCCGGCTCCAGGGCCGCCTCCTCGATCTCGGAAAGCTGGAAGCGGAGCAGATCGAGCCGCTGGGCGAGGGCTTTCTCGTCCTCCGTCATCCGGGCGAGCTCCGCACGCACCCGCATGTAGCGTGCGTAAAGCGCCTCGTATTCGGCGCGGCAGCGCTCCAGCTCCTCCCCGCCGTAGGCGTCGATCCACGCCAGATGGCGGTCGGGGTTGAGCAGGTCCTGCTGGTCGTGCTGGCCGCAGAGGGAGACGAGGACGCTGCCCACTTCCCGCAGCATGGCCAGCGTCACCAGGTGCCCGTTGATGCGGCAGACGCTGCGGCCGCTGGCGGAGACGTCCCGGCGAAGGAGAATGTGCCCGCCGTCGGCCGGGATGCCCATCTCCGCCAGGCGGCGGACGGCGGGATGGTCGGTCGGCACCTCAAACAGCGCTTCCACCTCGGCTTTGGCGGCACCGTGGCGCACCATATCGCTCGAGGCCCGCCCGCCCAACGCCAGCGCGAGGGCGTCCAGCAGGATCGACTTCCCCGCCCCCGTCTCGCCGGTCAGCACGTTGAGCCCTTCGGAAAAGGCGACGTGGGCCTCCTTGATCAAGGCGAGGTTGCGCACGGTCAGTTCGAGCAGCATGCCCCTCCCCTCCTCCGCCACCGCCCTAGAGCATGTCGAGAAAGCGGCGCGCCAGCTCTCCCGTCTTCTCCTTTTCCTTGCAGATGATCAAAATGGTGTCGTCGCCGGCGAGGGTGCCCATGATTTCCGGCCAATCGAGGTTGTCGATCAGGACCGCCACCGCGTGGGCGTTTCCGGGAAGCGTTTTCAAAACGATCAGGTTTTCCGCGTGGTCGATGCTCACGAAGCTGTCGACGAGCATGCGCTTCAGCTTTTGTTGCGGATTGGTGCGCAGGTCGACGGGAAGGGAGTACTTGTAGCGCCCGTCAGGGGTCGGCACCTTCACCAGGTGCAACTCCTTGATGTCGCGGGACACCGTGGCCTGGGTAACGTGAAACCCCGCTTCGCGCAGCTTGTCGACCAGCTCGTCTTGCGTTTCGATGTCGTACTGGGAGATGATCTCGCGAATCTTGATGTGCCGTTGCGCCTTGTTCACACCCCGTCCCCCCTCGGTGGGTCTCCCTGCAACTTGCGCCGGACGACATCGAAAAAGGCGCGCTCCTTCCACTTCACCAGCACCGTGGTGTGCGGCGCGCGCCGCACGCGGACCTCATCGCCCGGCTTCAGCTGGACGCCGAGCTGCCCGTCGACGGTCAGGCCGATGTGGTCGTGGGGGGCTTCGATGCGGATGGACACCTCATCCTGTGGGGCCAGCACCATCGGCCGCGCCGTGAGCGTGTGCGGGGCGACCGGCGTGAGGAGAATCGCATCGAGATGCGGCACGACGATCGGCCCCCCCGCCGACAGGGAATAGGCGGTGGAGCCGGTGGGCGTGGCGACGACAAGCCCGTCTCCCGAAAAGCGGCTGAGATACACCCCGTCGACGAACACGGTGGTCGTGATCATGCGCGAAAAGGAACCCCTGGCCACGCCGACATCGTTGAGGGCCAAAAAGGAGCCGCGCGCCTCCCCATCGCGCACCCACTCCGCCTCGAGCATCATGCGCGCTTCCAAACAGTAGTCGCCCTTGAGAATGCGGTCTACCGCCGCGGGCAGATCGTCCGGCTCCGCTTCCGACAAAAAGCCGAGGCGACCCACGTTGATGCCGAGCAGGGGAATCTTGTGGGGGGCAAACTCCCGCGCGAAGCCAAGCAGCGTCCCGTCCCCCCCGAGCACAAACAGGAGGTCGATCGCGCCGGGAAAGCGCGCGCGCGGCAGGGCCGCGTCGGGACGCCCGAGGGTGCGGGCGTCTTCGGGTTCCAGGACCACGCGCGCCCCTTTCGCCAAAATCAGATCGACAAGCCGCTTCGCCACCGACCAAGCGGCGGGTTTGTCGCGGTTCAAGACCAATCCGAAGGTCTTCAACGCCAACACCTCAACCGTGCAGGAAGATATAGGCCAGCGCGGCCCCGAGGCCCATGGCCGCCGCATAACGCCAGCGGCCGGTTGCCCGCGGGCGAACGGCAAAGGTGACGATGCGCATGGCGCCCGTTTCGCGGTTGACCACGACGATGCCGTGCGGGCGCACGACCAGCCAGCTTGCCAGCAGCGCGTCGCGCAGCGCCGCCCCGGTCGTGGGAATCGTTTTGCGGCTCTTTTCCACCTTGACGGCATACAGCTTGCCGTCCCGCTTGGCGAGGAAGTCGACGTACAGGCGGCTGTCAAAGGTGCGGTCGTCGACGGTGACGGCCACGGGAATGGCCACCTTCCCCGCCACCACATCAAACCCTTCTGCCTCGAGCAAATCCACCACCGGCCCTTTGGGCTGCTGGCGCATCCACCCCGTCCCCAGCGCGCGCCACGCCAACACCGCGACCGCGCCCAGCACGACGAGCACGACGACAAGCCCGTCCCCCGTTTTCAGCACGGTTTCCCCCTCCGGAAAGACCGGACCGCGCCGCATCACGCGTCGGTTGCATGCTCGGCGCGGAACCGGTCGTGGGCTTCCCGAACGACGGCGTCTATCCTCCTTTCTACGTCGTCACCGGGCGCGTCTCCTTTTCGCGCGTGAAGCAAAAATTCGATGTTCCCCTCCCCGCCGCGGATCGGGGAAGGGGTCAGGTTGAGGGGCACCAGGTTCGCCGCCCGCGCCTTTTGTATGACGGCGCGCAGCACATCGGCGTGAACGCGCGGGTCGCGCACCACGCCGTGCTTGCCGACGCGTTCCGGACCGGCTTCAAATTGCGGCTTGACGAGGGCGACCACGTCGCCGCCTGCCTTCAGCACGGCGGCAAGTGGCGGGAAGATGAGCCCGAGGGAGATGAAGGAGACGTCCACCGTGGCCACGTCGGGCGGCTCGGGAAACCAGGACGGCTCGGCGTATCGAAAGTTGGTCCGCTCCATCACCACGACGCGCGGATCTTGGCGCAGCTTCCAGTCCAGCTGGCCGTAGCCGACGTCGACGGCATAGACGCGCCGCGCCCCGTGCTGTAGGGCGCAATCGGTGAACCCGCCGGTGGACGCGCCGACGTCGAGCACCGTCTTGCCGGTCAGGTCCAGGCCGAAGACGCGCAGGGCCCGTTCCAGTTTGAGGCCCCCGCGGCTCACGTAAGGGCACGGGTCGCCCTTCACCTCGATGCGCGCATCCGGGGGCACCTTCTCTCCCGCCTTGTCGACCGTCGCACCGTCCACGCGCACGAGCCCGGCCATGATCGCGCGGCGGGCTTTTTCCCGCGTCGGAAACAGGCCGCGCGTCACGAGGAGCACGTCGAGGCGCTCTTTCTTCGCCATCGCCGTCACGCCCGCTGGGCGGCGCGCGTAAGCAGCTTCCGCGCGCACGCGGCCACGTTTTCCGCCGTCAGCCCCACGTCGCGTCGCTGCTCGGCCACGCTGCCGTGCTCCACGAAGCGGTCGGGAATGCCCATCGGGGCGACGCGCACGCCGCCGATCCCTTCGAAGGCATAGAACTCCAACACGGCGCTGCCGAAGCCGGCCAGCACCGCCCCCTCTTCCACGGTGACGATGGGAAGGCCCCGCTCGGCCAGCTCCAGCAGCATCGTCCGGTCGAGGGGCTTGATGAACCGCGCGTTCACCACATGGGCCGAGACGCCCTCTTCCTCAAGGCGCGCCGCCGCCTCCAGCGCCACCTGGACCATCGGGCCCACGGCGAGGAGGGCCACGTCGCTCCCCTCGCGCACCACTTCCCACGTCCCGATGGGGATGCGGCGCAGCTCGGGATCCAGCGGCACGCCCACGCCGTTGCCGCGCGGGTAGCGCACGGCGATGGGGCCGCCGTCGTAGGAGACGGCGGTGTAGAGCATGTGCCGAAACTCGTTCTCGTCCTTCGGCATCATCACCACCATGTTCGGCAGGTGGCGCAAGAAGCCGATGTCAAACACCCCCTGGTGGGTTTCCCCGTCGGCCCCGACGAGGCCGGCGCGGTCGACGGCAAAGACGACGTTGAGGTTCTGGCGGCAGATGTCGTGCACCACCTGGTCGTAGGCGCGCTGGAGGAAGGTGGAATAGATGGCGCAAACGGGCTTCATGCCCTGGATGGCCAAGCCCCCGGCCATCGTCACGGCGTGCTGCTCGGCGATGCCCACGTCAAAGCAGCGGTCAGGGAAGCGCTTCTGGAACTTCACCAGCCCCGATCCGCCGAGCATTGCCGGCGTGATGGCGACGATGCGGCTGTCGCGCTCGGCCAGCTGGATGAGGGTGTCGGCAAAGACGTTTTTGTAGTCCGGCGCGTGGCTCGGCTTCTTGATGAATTCTCCGGATTCGATTTTGTAGGGCGTCACCCCGTGCCACGTGTCGGAATCGGCCTCGGCCGGCTTGTACCCCTTCCCCTTCTTCGTGATCACGTGCACGAGCACCGGTCCGCGCGTCCGCGCCGCCTGCTTGAGGGCCTCGAGGAGCTCGTCCAGCTTGTGTCCGTCGACGGGGCCCAGGTAGGTGTATCCCAGTTCCTCAAACAGGATGCCCGGCACAAACAGGTATTTGATCGTGTCCTTCAGCCGCTCGGCGGTGCGGGCTAAGGCATTCCCGAAGGGGAATTTGCGCAGGAGCTGCTCGATCTCCTCCTTCGTCTTCGTGTACGTCCGGCCGGTGCGAATCTTGCCCAGATAGTTGTGAAGCGCGCCGACATTGGGCGAGATGGACATCTCGTTGTCGTTCAGGACGACGATGATGTCGCGCTGCTCATGACCAATATGGTTGAGCGCCTCCAAGGCCATGCCGCCGGTGAGGGCCCCGTCGCCGATGATGGCGATCACCTTGTAGTCTTCGCCTTTCAAGTCACGGGCAATCGCCATGCCCATCGCCGCCGACAGCGAGGTGCTGGAATGGCCCGTCTCCCACACGTCATGCTCGCTCTCGCTGCGCTTGGGAAACCCGCACAAGCCCTTGTACTGGCGCAGCGTGTCAAAACGATCGCGCCGGCCGGTGAGGATCTTGTGCACGTAGGACTGGTGGCCAACATCCCAAATGAACTTGTCGCGCGGGCTGTCAAACAGCACGTGCAAGGCGAGGGTCAGTTCGACCACGCCCAGGTTGGGGGCGAGATGGCCGCCGGTGATGGAAAGCTTTTCAATGAGAAACTGGCGAATCTCCGCGGCCAACTGCTCCAGCTCGGCGAGGGAGAGCCGCTTGACGTCAGCCGGGGATTGGATCCGTTCCAGCAGCACGATTTACCCTCCTCGTTTGGACCGTTTTGCCTGCGAACCGCCGGGCTTCCCGTTGGTGCGGCGGCGGCGTCTCCTGCCCTTGCGCCCGTTCAGCAAGGAGACGCCCAGGACGCGCTCCAGCCCGTCAACCAGCCGACCCACCCGCAGCAAGATGGCGTTGTGATGCTTGAGGGCCAGCGCCTTGCCCAGGGCTTTGCCGCCGACGGTGAGCGCGGCGATGGCCGCCGTGAACAGCACGGTGATGACGGTGTGGGCCACCGAGCCTTCGCGGTACCCCAGGGCCGCCGTCAACTGGAGCACGACTGCTGCGCTGGCCACGCCGCTGACAATGCCGCAGATGTCGCCGATGACATCGTTGCAGAAGCTGGACACCCGATCGGCCTCGCGAACAAGAAAAATGGCCTGCTTTGCCCCTGGTATCCGCTCGGCCGCCATCGCCCTGAGCGGAACCTCGTTGCCTGCCGCCGCCGCCAGCCCGACGGCATCAAAGGCGATGCCGAGCAGGATGAGGCCAAGCACGATCAGCAGGCCGACGGTCCAGTCGACGCCGCTCAAGAGGGCCGTGGAGACAACCGTAAACAGGACGGTCAAGACCAGGGTCAGGAGGCCCACCGCAATCGAAAACCGTATCGCCCGTTTCCAAAACGCGTTCATCGCGGAAACCCCAACCAAAGCCCGCCGCGGAAGGCGGCAGGGCGTATGTACACATAAAAAAACACCCGCGGGTGGCAACACCATGGGTAAATACTGTGGCTTCAGGTCCAGTAGGTTTTCCCAAGCGGGCACCTGCGCGTCGCCGCACAGGCGGTTTCCCTTTACGCCCGCCTCGGCGCCGTCGCCGGACGCCGGACTGGATTACCACTTAGCCCACACTTTAATCCCCATGGTGCCTCGCCGCCAAGGCGAACAGTCTAGGAGCTTTCCTCGACAGCCCTGACACATTCCCTAGCCTCTTTTGCAGCACAGTTTTCATATAGACGGATTCGGTTCGCCTGGCCACAGCGAACAGAATCCTACGCCTATAATCCCACTGTGCCACTCAAGGCAGGCTACGCTGCACACAGACCGGGCGCATTCCGCCGATGGAGGCCTGCATGCAGGTTCCTCCCCCAAGCCGTAGCCGTTCGCTGCGGGCGAGACGGCCACGCACTTGGGCCTCCGCGGAAGCGGGGTCAACGCCCACATGCCCTTGTGGATCGCCCCACTTCCTTAACTCCCAGCAGCAGCCCAGGGTGGGGCGCCCCAAGCCACCACCAGGAACTTCATCGTTGTGCCCTTTGGCGGATTTTTAGCCCCGCCTTCAGGAATGCCGGGCTGACTAGAATACTGCGCCACCCGCATTCGTAAAGATCATTATAGCAAGAACCAGATCGATGTTCAACCCGAATTTTTGGAAGGTGTGCCGCGGCGCTACGCTTCCCGCGCCAACAGGTAATCGGCCAGCGCCGCCAGCACGCGCCCGTCGATGCCCGGCACCTCCAGCGCCGCCTTGGCCGCCTCCGTCAGGCGCGTCACCTCGCGCCGCGACGCCTCAAGACCAAGGAGGGCGGGAAAGGTCGCCTTGCCCTTCCGGCGATCGCTGCCCACCGGCTTGCCCAACTTGGTCGCATCGCCCACTTCGTCCAAGATGTCATCCTGGATCTGAAAGGCCAGGCCCAGATGCTCGGCGTAACGGGTCAGCGCCGCAAGCTGCCGGGCATCGGCGCCGGCAAGCAGCCCCCCTGCGCGGGCGCAAAAGACGAGCAGGGCCCCGGTCTTGCGCCGGTGGACGGCGCGAAGCTCCTCCACCGACACGTCCTTTCCTTCTGCCTCCAGGTCAAGGGCCTGACCGCCCACCATGCCCGAAGCGCCCGCCGCTTCGGTCAGCTCCCGCACCAGCGCCACAATCGTGGCCGGCGGGACGCCCCGCGCGGCGCTTTCCGCGGCGAGGATGCCAAAGGCCTCGGTCAGAAGGGCGTCGCCGGCCAGAATGGCCATCGCCTCGCCGTAGACGCGGTGATTGGTCGGGCGCCCGCGCCGCCAGTCGTCGTCGTCCATCGCCGGCAGGTCGTCGTGAATCAGGGAATAGGTATGAACCATTTCCACGGCGCACGCCGCCGGGAGCCCCGGCTCACTGGGGGCCCCCAGGGCTTCCATCGCGGCCAAAAGGAGCACCGGCCGGATGCGCTTGCCGCCGGCGAAAAGCGAATAGGCCATCGCCTCGCGCAGGCGGGGCGGGATGTCGCCGCGGGCCATAAGGCGCCGCATCTCGTTGTCCACGGCGTCGGCCTTGTCGCGCAGATACGCCGCCAGCGCCGCTGGCCTCACGCCTCATCCTCCTCACCGGTAAAGGGCACGAGGCGAAAGGCCCCGTCCTCTTCTTCCAGGAGCAGGTCAATGCGCTGCTCCACGTCGCGCAGCTTCTTGTCGCACCACCGGGACAGGCGCATGCCCTCCTGGAACAGCTCAATCGCCTCTTCCAGCGAAACCTCGCCGTCTTCCAGGCGCTGCACGATTTCCTCCAGGCGCTGCATCGCCGCTTCAAAGGTCAGTTCCGCTTCGGAAAGGCCCGTGGTCGCGCGTTTCGTTTCCATGCTGCACCCCTTCTTCAATTCCCCACACTTGACAATCGAGCCGCCCGTCTGCAAGGCGTACGGTCACCGCCTCGCCGGGCGCCACGTCGCGGACCGACGTGATCACCCGCTCCCCCGTCTCATTGTACACCATCGCATAGCCGCGCTGCAGGACCTTGAGCGGGCTGAGGGCGTCCAGCCGTCCCAGCAGGTGTCCGAAGGCCTGGCACCTCTCACGCAGGCGCAGAGCGATGGCGCGCTTCAGGTCGCGGTCGAGGATTTGCCAGCGGCTCCTTGCGGCGGCGAGGCGCTGGCGCGGAGTGGCGAGGGCCAGCTGGCGGACGAGGGCCTGGTGGGCGGCGCGCCGGCGTTCCAGCAGGCGGCCCAGCGCATCAACCAGCCGCCGGTCGAGCTGGTCGCGGTGTTGGAGATGCGGCTCGACCAGGCGGCGCGGATGGCGAAAGACGGGCGACTGGGCCAGACGGCGCAGGCGGGCACGCTCTTCGTCGACGCGACGCCGCAGCGCGGCGCGCAGGCGCTCCTCCAGGTGGCCCAGCCGTTCCGCCAGCTCGCGCACGTGGGGCACGGCCAATTCGGCCGCCGCGGTGGGCGTGGGCGCGCGCAGGTCGGCCACAAAGTCGGCGATGGTCACATCCGTCTCGTGGCCAACAGCGGAGATGACCGGGATGGACGAGGCATAGATGCTGCGGGCGACGATCTCCTCGTTGAATGCCCACAGCTCCTCGATGGAGCCGCCGCCGCGCCCGACGATGAGCACGTCCACCTCCCGAAAGCGGTTGATCCGCTCGATTCCCGCGGCGATGGACGCCGGCGCCTCTTCCCCCTGAACGAGGACGGGGACGACGATCACATGGGCCAAGGGGTACCGCCGCCTCAAGGTGGTGAGGATGTCGCGGATGGCCGCGCCGGACGGCGACGTCACCACACCGATCCGCCTAGGAAAAGCTGGCAGGGGGCGCTTGCGATCGAACAGCCCCTCGGCGCGCAGGCGCTCCTTGAGCTGCTCATAGGCCAAAAAAAGGCTGCCGACACCATCGGGCAGCATCTCGCGCACGTATAGTTGGTACTGCCCGTCGCGCTCGAAGACGGACACCGCACCGCGCGCCAGGACGCGCATCCCGTCCTCCGGGCGAAAGGCCAGGTAGCGGTTGTGGGAGGCAAACATCACCGCCTTGATCCGGCTGGAAGCGTCCTTGAGGGTGAAGTACATGTGCCCGCTCTTGTGATGGGTAAAATTGGAAATTTCCCCGCGCACCCACACGTCCGCAAGGCGCTCGTCGCCATCCAGCAAGGCCTTGATGGTGCGGGTCAGCTCGCTGACCGACAGAACGGCCGGTTCGGCCACAGGCGTCCCCCCTCTCTCCATCCGGCACGGCGGCCCTCACCACGCCGCCTTCGCCTGCGCGTCGGCCGCCTCCACGGTGTTCTTGAGCAGCATGGCGATCGTCATCGGCCCCACGCCCCCCGGCACCGGCGTGAGGTAGCCGGCCACGTGCTGGACCTTGGCAAAGTCGACGTCGCCGACAAGCCGGCCGTCGGCCAGGCGGTTGATGCCCACGTCGATCACCACAGCCCCGGGCTTCACGAAGCGATCATCGACGTAGGCCGGCCGCCCGATGGCCACAACGAGGAGATCGGCCTCGCGCGCCACGGCGGGCAAGTTGGGCGTTTTCGAGTGGCACACGGTCACCGTCGCGTCCTCGCGCAACAGCAGCTGGGCCATGGGCTTGCCGACAATGTTGCTGCGTCCGATGACCACGGCGCGCTTGCCGGCCACCTCCAGTCCGGCGCGCTTGACCATCTCCAAAATCCCGCGCGGCGTGCACGGGACAAGGCAGCGGTCGCCGATGGCAAGGTTTCCCACGTTGAGGGGGTGAAAGCCGTCAACGTCCTTGTCCGGGCGCACGGCGTCGATCACCGCTTTGGGGCGGATGTGGGCGGGAAGCGGCAGCTGGACGAGAATGCCGTGGATGTCGCGGCGCTCGTTCAACCGGCGGACCGTCTCGAGCAAAACGGCTTCCGGCGTGTCGACCGGCAGGTGGTGCACTTCGGAGTGGATCCCCACCTCCCGACACGCCTTGGCCTTGGCCCGCACATACGTGTGGGAGGCCGGGTCGTCGCCGACGAGGACCACCGCCAGCCCCGGCACCAGGCCCCTTTCGCGCAGCCGGGCCACATCGCGGGCCACGTCTTGCCGAATCGCTTTGGCCATCGCTTTTCCATCCAGGATCGTCGCAGGCACCCTTGTTCCTCCTCCAATCCGGCTACACGTGGACGATTCACGCACGTCACTAGTGTAGCCCGCCGGAGGCGAGAAGTAAAGCCGAATAAAATCATTTATTCTTGAGCGAAATGTTCGTTTTTATACGCCATCCACCCCAGCAAGGCCACGCCGTACGCGTTGTCGCCGGAGTAAGTCGGCGAGGCAAAGGCCAACGCCGCGCCGACGGCCGGGTGTTCCAGTCGCTTCTTCAGGTGGGCGCGAATGTAGCCATTGGCGGCCACACCGCCAACGAGGAGCACATCTTTCGGGTAGCCCCGCGCGATGGCCTGCCGCAGCACCTTCTCCAACGTCTTGGCGATGCAGTGCTCCGCCGCGCGGGCAATGGCAGCAGGCGAAGCGGCCTTTTCGCGAATGGCGCGCAGGAGCGCCGTTTCCGGACCGGAAAAACTAAACGACAGCCCGTTGACCGCCGACGGCACGGCAAAGGGCTCCGCCGCCTCCTTCGCCAGCGCCTCGAGGTGGGGGCCGGCCGGAAAGGGCAAGCCCAACGCCACGCCGACGCGGTCGATGAGCTGTCCCGCGTACAAGTCGGTCGTCCCGCCAATGCGTTCCAGAGCAAAGCCCTGCCTCCGGCGGACGCACAGCAGCACGTCGCTCGTGCCGCCCGATACGTGGACCACCAGAAAGCGATCGACATCCAGCGTCCGGTCGGCGGTGGCCAAGGCGGCGGCGACGTGCATCTCCTGATGGGTGGTCGGGTAGAAGGGCACACCCCACATCCGCGCCAGGAAGCGGCCCAGCGTCGCCCCGACTTCAAAGACGGGCATGTAGGACCCCTCCTGCGGACGCGGGGCGACACTCGCAGCGACGGCCACGACGGAGCGCCCGACGCCCGCCGGCAGGCGCTCGGCCAGCGCGCTAAGCTGGCGCACGTGGGCAAACACCGCCTCCGATTGGCGCAATCCCCGCTGGCCTTCCGGAACGGGAAGCAGCTCCCGCACCTCGCCGACGATGCGCCCTTCCGCATCAACGGCGCACACCGAGGTGCGGTAGTTGCTCGTGTCGATGCCGAGGACAACCGGACCCACTAGGCCATGCCCTCCGACGGCTGCACCGCATCGGACGAACCGGCATGGGGCGGCGGCCCGGAAGGCCCCGGCGGGGTAGAGACGGGCTCCGCAGCGGCCTGCTCCGGTTCTTCCGCCGGCAAAAGGCCCTGTTCCCGCGCCACAGTGGACAGGACGCCGTTGACAAACTTGGGGGAAGCCTCGTCGCCAAAGGTCTTGGCCAGTTCCACCGCCTCGTCGATCGTCACCTTGGGGGGCACATCTTCGTGAAACAGAAGCTCATACAGCGCCATGCGCAAGATGGCCCGATCCACGGCGGCCAGGCGCTCCAGCGTCCACCCCCGCAAATGGCCGCGGATGATCGTGTCGATGGCTTCCCGATGCGCCAGCGTGCCGCGCACGAGCTGCTCCATGAACGAGCGGTCCCACGCCTCGCCGTCGTCCCCTTCCGGTTCGTCCTCGCCCTCGAGGGCCACAGCGCTGGCAATCGCTTCGTCCGGAGGCGTATGCCCCACGTCAATGGCAAACAGGCACTGAATCGCGCGTTCGCGAGCCAACCTCCGTCTCACCGTTCATCACCTTTTTCGATGCAGACTCGCCCCCGCCCTTGCCGGCGTCAGCGCATAAACTTTTCCGGCAAGATGCGGGCCAGAACGTCTCTGAGGTCTTCGCGATTGTCGTGCTTCTTCCCGATATGGTACCCCAAATAGACAATCGCCGCAAAAACAAGGGTGTCCCACCAGCCGACCGCCAGGTAGACAAACCCGATCACAAGCCCGCATGCCGTGCCGAAGAGCGCGCCTTTCCGCGACCAGGCCCACTCCAGCCACATCTTGCCCATGCCCATCCCTCTATTCGACGCGGCCCACGCGCGAGGCGGCTACGCCGGCGACGTGAACGGTCACATCCTGAACGGTCACGCCGGCAATGCGCTCCACGTGTTCCTTCACCGCCGCCTGCAGGGCCTGCGTCAGATCCGGAATCGGCGCCTCCCCGTCCACGGAAACGCGCAGGGCAATGCGCGTCCCGCTTTCGCTTGGCCGCACGCGGGCCTCCAGCTCGCGCACCCCGCGGATCCGGCGCGCCGCAGCGGCGGCCAAGCTTTCCAGGGCGTCGACAGCAATGCGCACATCCCCAAACGGCGTGCGTTGGTCAACGGTCAGCGGCGGCGCCGCCCGGCGGAAGGCCAGGTACAAAAACCGCGCGCTGGCCAAAAAGAGGAGGAGCATCGCGGCGCCCAGGACCGCCCGCGTGGCATCGCCGTCGGCCCACGGAACAAGGCGCTGGAAGACGATCGGATGGAGCCACATCGCGAGGGCGAACACGAGAAGGCTCAGCACGGCCACCGCCAGGCTGAACAGCCCCAACAGGAATCGGTCGACTCCGCGCACCAACCACCTGTCCCTCCCCAGCGAAAAATCCCCCTGTCGAGCAGGGGGTTACCGAACACGGGGCTCCTCCGCCCCTTCACGCTCCGCATCCTTCAGCTGCACGTCGACCACGTGCACGTTTACTTCGGTGACCGTCAGCCCGGTCATGTTCTCGATCGCCGCGCGCACGTTTTCCTGGATTTCCCTCGCCACATCGGGGATGCGGTACCCGTAGCGCACGACGATGGAGACGCTCACCGCCGCCTCCTTCTCGCCGACCTCCACGTTCACGCCCTTGGCAAAGTTCCTTCTCCGCCCGAGCCGCTCGGCAATGTCGCCGACAAAGCTGCCGCTCATTGCGGCAACCCCTTCCACCTCCGAGGCGGCCAACCCGGCGATCACCTCAATCACTTCCGGTGCAATGGCGATCTTGCCCAATTCCGTCCGTTCCACGCCCGGCACCATCGGTTCCACACGCCACACCTCCCTTGGTCTTCCCATTATAGCAGACTTATTGCCCCGTTCCAATTTCGTCGTCTTCTTCCACGTTGATCGGATACTTTTCGAGAAACTTCGTGTCGACGTTGCCGGCGACAAAGGCCGGATGGGAGAGCACGCGCAAGTGGAACGGGATGGTGGTGTGAATGCCCTCGATGACAAATTCGCTCAAGGCGCGCTTCATCCGCTCAATTGCCTCGCCGCGATCCTTGCCCCACACGATCAGCTTGGCGATCATCGAGTCGTAGTACGGCGGGATGGTGTAGCCGGCGTAGGCCGCGCTGTCGACGCGCACGCCGAAGCCGCCGGGCGGGAGGTAATAGGTGATGCGCCCCGGCGAGGGCATGAAGTTTTTGGCCGGGTTTTCGGCGTTGATGCGGCATTCGATGGCCCAGCCGTTGAACCTCACATCCTCCTGAGAGAAGGAAAGCGGCAGCCCCGCCGCGACGCGGATCTGCTCCTTGATCAGGTCGATGCCGGTGATCATCTCCGTCACCGGGTGCTCCACCTGGATGCGCGTGTTCATCTCCATGAAATAGAAGTTCCCCTGTTTGTCGAGCAGGAATTCCACCGTGCCGGCGCCGCAGTAGCCCACGGCCTTGGCCGCCTGGATGGCCGCTTGGCCCATCTTTTCGCGCAGCTCGGGGGTCATCACCGGGCAGGGCGCTTCCTCGATCAGCTTCTGGTGGCGGCGCTGCACGGAACAGTCGCGCTCGCCGAGGTGGACGACGTTGCCGTGCCGGTCGGCCATGATCTGGATCTCCACGTGCCGCGGCTCCTCGAGGTACTTCTCCAGGTAGACGCCGGGATTGCCGAAGGCCGTCTCCGCTTCCTTCTGCGCCGTGCGGATTGCCTTCTCCAGCTCCTCGCGGTTGTAGGCGACGCGCATGCCCTTGCCACCGCCTCCCGCCGTGGCCTTGACGATGACGGGGTAGCCGATGGCCTCGGCCGTCTTCACCGCCTCGTCCACGTCTTCCACCAGACCGTCCGACCCTGGGACGATGGGCACGCCGGCTTGGCGCATCGTCTCGCGGGCCACCGCCTTCTCGCCCATCTTGGCGATGGCCTCCGGGTTCGGGCCGATGAAGGTGATGTTGCAGGCGGCGCAAAGCTCGGCAAAGTCCGGGTTTTCGGCCAAAAAGCCGTAACCGGGATGAATGGCGTCCACGCCGGTGAGGGTGGCAACGGCCATCAGGTTGGTCATGTTGAGGTAGCTGTCCTTCGACGCCTTCGGCCCGATACAGTACGCCTCGTCGGCCAGGCGCACGTGCAAGGCGTCGGCATCGGCCTCGGAGTAGACGGCCACCGTCTCGATGCCCAGCTCGCGGCAGGCGCGGATGACGCGCACGGCGATTTCGCCCCGGTTGGCGATGAGCACCTTGCGAAACATGGCGGCATCCCTCATTTCTCAAGCCGCACCAAAAAGAGCGGCTGGCCGTATTCGACGAGCTGGCCGTTTTCCACCAGCACCTTGACGATTTCGCCGCGGCATTCGGCCTCGATTTCGTTGAACAGCTTCATCGCCTCGATGATGCAGACCACCGTGTCTTCCTTTACCTTGTCGCCCACCTTGACATAGGGCTCGGCGTCGGGTGCCGGAGCGGCGTAGAAGGTGCCCACCATCGGCGCGACGATCTTGTGCAGGCCGGCCTCGTCGTCGGCGGCATCCGCCTTCTTGTCGGCAGGCTGGGCGGGCGTCGCCGCAGCGGCAGGGGCCGACGGCGTCGCGGCTGCAGCGGGTGCCGACGAGGCAGCGGACAGGGCCGGGGCCGCAGCGGCCACTTGCGGCGCCGGA
>NZ_BMOF01000027.1 GCF_014646935.1 Calditerricola satsumensis
CGTCGCGGTGACCGCCTCCGTCCTCAACGTGCGCTCCGGGCCGGGCACCAACTACGCCATCATTAGCCAGGTAAAGCGCAACACCCGCCTGACGGTGCAAAAAAAGCAGGCCGGCTGGCTGCAGGTCCGCCTGCCCAACGGCCGCACCGGATGGGTATCCGCCCAGTACGTGCGCCCGGTCCATCCTACAGCCCCTTCACAAGGGAGCGCCAAACAACCGCCAGCGGGCGGGACATCTGCGACCGCCAAAACCGCCACCGTTACCGCCTCAAGCCTCAACGTCCGCAGCGGACCCGGCACCCAGTACGCCGTGATCCGCTCCATCCCCAAAGGCACGCGGGTCACGGTCCTCGAGCAACTCGGCAGCTGGTGGCGCGTTCAAGCAGGAAACCTGATAGGCTGGGTCGCAAGCGCGTACCTGCGCGTCGAAACGTCGACGTCCATCTTGCCCGCACCATCGCCACCTCCGGCGCCCGCCACGCCGAAGCCACAGCCGATCAGCGCGCCGGGAACAGAACCGCCACCGGCGTCGAACGATCCGCAAGCCATCCTGCGCGGAAAACGCATCATCCTCGACCCCGGTCACGGCGGTCAGGATCCGGGTGCCATCGGCCGCACGTTGGGCACATTGGAAAAAACGGTGAACCTTCAGGTGGCGCACCTCGTAAAGGCGCGCCTGGAAGACCTGGGAGCCGAAGTGTTCATGACGCGAGAAGACGACCGCTACCCCACCTTGGCCGAGCGCGTGGCCTTTGCGCGCAAGGTGCAAGGGGACGTGTTCATCAGCATCCACCACAACTCGGCGCTCGATCAAACCCTGCGCGGAACCATGACGTTTTACGCCAAAGACGGGCCCTCACGCCTGCTGGCCGAGGCGGTGCATGAGGAGCTGGTGCGCGCCATCGGGCTTCGCGACCTTCAGGTCCGCCGCGCCAATTATTACGTCATCGTCAACAATCCGTATCCGGCCATCCTATTGGAGATTGGCTTTTTAAGCCATCCCGACGAAGAGCGCCTCGTGCGCGATCCGGAATTTCAAGCGCGTGCTGCACAGGGCATCGTCCAGGGCCTCATTCGCTATTTTGCCCTGTCTCCGAATTCCCAACCGGACCTTGCCCGTGTCGCCTATTCTTCGACGCCGTAATGAGGAGGAGGGACGGCTCACACAAGGATTGACAAAGCCGGGCGTACAAGTCGGCGAAACGAAAAGGCCCCGTTCTCGCCCGTAGGCGAGAGCGGTGGCCTTATTCTTTTGCGGAGAAAGAGCCCGTCGCCAGTATCTCGCTGGGCTCAGAGACTTTCACCCGATTGACCGCGCCCATGCCAGACGCACACCCCCCTCCGGACCGCTTCCGGAGGGGGGTGTGTTGAAAACCGGACTATCTTTCACGAGCAGGCGATTCCAGGATCAGCGTCACCGGTCCCACATTGGTGAAGGAGACGTCCATCATGGCGCCAAAGCGGCCTGTTTCCACCCGCACGCCGTACGCGCGCAGCCGCTCGTTAAAGTTCTCGTACAGACGCCGCGCCTCCTCCGGCCGCGCCGCGGCCGCAAAGCTGGGCCGGCGCCCCTTCCGGCAATCGCCGTAGAGCGTAAATTGCGACACGGACAAGATCTCCCCGCCCACCTCCAGCAAGGACCGGTTCAGCTTGCCCGCCTCGTCCTCAAAGACGCGCAGGTGGACCACCTTTTCGGCCATCCAGGCCAGGTCGTCTTCCCTATCCCCGTGGGTAAACCCAACCAGCAGCAAGAGACCGTGCGCGATGGCTCCCACCGTTTCGCCGCCGACGGTGACCCGCGCATCGCGCACCCGCTGCACGACAACGCGCATGAGGATGTCCTCCCTTCCGCTTGTCCCGGACGCCGCCCATAAAAAAGCCGCGCTCCCTACTGCATGACGCGCTGCACGGCATAGATGTCGCGCACCTTTTTGATCTGCTCGACGACCCGATGCAGATGCTCAAGGTTGCGGATGGCCAGCGTCATGTGGATGCTGGCCAGGCGGTTGCGGTCGGTCCGCCCCTGCACCTCGGTGATGTTCGTCTTCGTCTCGGCCACCGCCTGCAGCACTTCGTTGAGGAGCCCTCGGCGGTCGAGGCCCTTGATCTCGATGTCCACCGGGTAATAGGTGTCGGGAGCGTCCACTTCCCACTCGGCGGGCAACAGCCGCTCGGGGGCGCACCCGTGCTTCACGTTGGGGCAGTCCTTGCGGTGAATCGAAACGCCGCGCCCCCTTGTGACGTAGCCGATGATTTCGTCACCCGGAACAGGATTGCAGCAGCGCGAAAAGCGGACGAGCAGGTTTTCCATCCCCTGCACGCGCACCCCGTTGTCGGCCTGCTTTTTGCGCGGCAGGGCGCGCACCTCGGGTAAAGCGATGGTCTCTTCGCGCTCCTGGCGCAGATGCTCCCGCAGGCGACCGGCGATCGAGCCGGGCGAGATTTCCCCGTACCCCACCGCGGCCAGCAAGTCGTCGGCGCTTTGGAAATTGAGCTGGCTGGCCACGCGGGCAAGGTTCTCGTTCGTCAGCATCTCTTTGGCTTCGGGGCCGTGCTTCTCCAGCTCGGAGACGATCGCCTCCCGCCCCTTGGCGATGGCCTCCTCGCGACGCTGCTTCTTGAACCACTGGCGAATCTTGTTGCGCGCCTGGCTGGTCTTGGCGATCTTCAGCCAGTCCTGGCTGGGCCCGTAGCTGTGCTTGGACGTCAAAATCTCGACGATGTCGCCCGTCTTCAGCTCGTAATCGAGGGGCACAATCTTGCCGTTCACCTTGGCCCCGATGCAGCGGTTGCCCACCTCGGTGTGGATGCGATAGGCAAAGTCGAGGGGCACCGCGCCTTTGGGGAGCTCGATGACGTCCCCTTTCGGCGTGAAGACGAACACCTGGTCGGAAAAGAGGTCCACCTTGAGCGACTCGAGGAATTCCTGGGCGTCGCGGAAATCCTGCTGCCACTCGAGGATCTCGCGGAACCACGACAGCTTCTTCTCAAAGGGATCGTCGAGCTTCGTCCGCCCTTCCTTGTACGCCCAGTGGGCGGCAATGCCGTATTCCGCCGTGCGGTGCATCTCCCACGTGCGGATCTGCACTTCCATCGGTTCGCCGTTCGGGCCGATCACCGTGGTGTGCAGGGACTGGTACATGTTCGGCTTGGGCATGGCGATGTAGTCCTTAAACCGCCCGGGCATGGGTTTCCACATCGTGTGCACAATCCCCAGCACGGCATAGCAGTCGCGGACGGTGTCGACGATGACGCGTACGGCGATCAGGTCGTAGATTTCATTGAATTGCTTGTTCTGCGTGACCATCTTGCGGTAAATGCTGTAAATGTGTTTGGGCCGCCCGGAAATGTCGGCCTTGATGCCCACCTCGTTCAGCTTGTCGCGCAGCTTGGCGATCACTTCCTCCAGGTACTGCTCCCGCTCCTGGCGCTTTTTCTTCATCAGGTTGACGATGCGGTAGTACTGCTGGGGATTGAGGTAGCGGAGAGCAATGTCTTCCAGTTCCCATTTGATCGAGGCGATGCCCAGTCGGTGGGCGAGAGGGGCGAAGATTTCCAGGGTCTCCTCGGCGATCCGTTTCTGTTTTTCCTCCGGAAGGTACTGCAGCGTGCGCATGTTGTGCAGGCGGTCGGCCAGCTTGATCAGGATGACGCGGATGTCCTTGGCCATGGCCACGAGCATCTTGCGGTGGTTCTCCGCCTGCTGCTCTTCCTTGGACTGGTATTTGAGACGGCGCAACTTGGTCACACCGTCAACCAGGCGGGCCACTTCGTCCCCAAAGCGTTCGCGGATCTCCTCGAGCGTCACGGCGGTGTCTTCCACCGTGTCGTGGAGAAGCGCGGCAACAATGGTCACCGCATCCAGCTGCAAATCGGCGAGAATGGACGCCACCGCCACCGGGTGATGGATGTAGGGCTCGCCTGACTTGCGGAACTGTCCGGCATGGGCCTTATCCGCAAATTGGTACGCTTGCTCGATTTTGTTTACGTCGTCTTCCGACAGGTAGGTTCGAACGGTCCGTAACAGATCGTCAATCCCCAAAGGCGATCACCTTTTCCGTTCAGCCCGAATGACCGTGATTTTACTGTACATTATTGACCATTCGCGGGAGTGTTGTAAAGGTTTCAAATGAAAGAAGCGACCTGCCAAAAGCAGGCCGCTCGTTCGATCCGATGGGATCCGGCGTTTGATCAGTATTGGACCAGCGAGAAGATGTCGTACCCGGCGAGCCGCTCGCGGCCCTTCAGGTACGTCAGCTCGATGAGGAAGGCGCACCCGACCACGCGCCCGCCCAGCTGCTCGACGAGGGAGATCGTCGCCGAAATGGTTCCCCCGGTGGCCAAGAGGTCGTCGGCGATCAGCACGCGCTGTCCCGGTTTCACCGCGTCCTTGTGCATCGCGAGGACGTCTTTGCCGTACTCCAGGTTGTAGCTGGTCTCCACCGTTTCCGCGGGCAGCTTGCCCTTTTTGCGCACGGGAACAAATCCGACGCCCAGGGCATAGGCGAGCGGCGCGCCGATCACAAAGCCGCGCGCCTCGGGCCCGACGACCAGCTCCGCGTTCTTCTCCCGCGCATAGGCAAGCAGGGCGTCAAGGGCCGCCTTGTAGGCCGGGCCGTCCTTGAGCAGCGTGGTGATGTCCTTAAACAAGATGCCCGGCTCGGGGAAATCGGGAATGACGCGAATCTTCTCCTTAAAGTTGATGGCCATGGCACAACGCCTCCTCGTTCACCGTCTCGCCCAGCAGCTGGGCAAACCACTCCGCCAGCGCCGTCTGGGACGAATAGACCAATTCGCGCTCGAGGGCGCACCGCTCTTCCTCCTCGCGGTACCGCCGCGAGTCGGAAAGCCGGCGCCGCGGCGGGTTGGGCGTGCGCACGACGCCGTCCGCCGCTTTCATCACCAGGCCGAGTTCGGCAAACACCTCGAGAATGAACCGCGCCGTGCGCGGCTTGACCCCAAAGCGTGCGACGGCGCGAAAGAAGGTCTCGTCAAGCCGCCGCGTTTGGCCGCTGGGCAGGCAGCAGTAGACCGCTTTGAACGCCTCCCGACCGGGAAAGGCGCCAAAGGCACTGTCCGGATCGGCGCCAAACAGGCAATACACGCGGCTCAGCCGTGGAAACGCCTTCAGCACACGGCGCAGCGCTTCCCGGTTGGTCGGGAGGTCGTACAGCACGACGTGCTCCACCTCGTCGGCCGCGGGCGGCGCGCCGAACCACCGCACCGTGCCATCCGGCATCACGCGGCCGCCGCGCAGTCCGCTGCCGACCACGTCGAGGACATAGGCCAGCTCCCGCTCGTGCCGATCGGCAAAGGCGAACACAACGGTGCGCGAGGGAGCGGGCACCTCGCGCAGCCTTTCCCCGGGATTCGGCACGCCGCGCCAATCAAACACCTGCACATGGGGCACCGCCACATCGCGCAGGATGAGTTGCGGACGCCGCATGCCGTTCCACTCGTTGACGGCCAGCTCCCCGACCACGTCGAGGCGATCGGCGGGCGTGAGCGAGTCGGCCAGCTCGCCCAGCGAAAACCCGACGGCGTCCAGCGTGCCGCTGCCGTCGGCAAGCAGCGCCTTGAAGTGCTGGCCGTCCCGCCCCACGCGCCGAAACTGGGCCAGGCGCACGCCGGAGAGGTGCACCCGCGGGAAGGGATTGCCGACGCCGAAGGGCGAAAGGCGCATCACCGTCTCCACCGCCTCGAGGGTCACCTCTGAGAGGGCACACGCGGCGTCCACATGGGTGACGGGAACCAGGTCCTCGTCCTGAAGGCGCGCGCCGGCCACGGCATTGAACCGCTCGCGCAGCAGCGGGATGGCATCGGCGGGCAGGGTCAGGCCGGCCGCCATGGGATGCCCGCCAAAATGGGTAAACAGGTCGCGGCAGGTAGAGAGGGCTTGGTACAGGTCAAACCCCTCGATGCTCCGCGCCGATCCCTTGGCCACCCCCGACGACGCGTCGATGGACAGCACCACCGTGGGGCGATAAAAGCGCTCCACCAGTTTGGAGGCGACGATGCCCACCACACCGATGTTCCACCCTTCCCGCGCCACCACAATGGCGCGATCGCGCGGCCAATCGCAGGTGGCGGCCACCTCCTCCGCCGCCTCGGCAACGATGCGCTCGACGAGGTCCTGCCGCTGCCGGTTCAGCGCGTCGAGGCGCTTGGCCAGCGCGTCCGCTTCCGCCGGGTCGTCGGTGGTGAGAAGGCGCACCGCATCATCGGCCGAATCCAGCCGCCCGCCGGCGTTGAGGCGCGGGCCGAGGGCAAACCCGACATGCCCCTCGTCGACGGGTTTCCCCTCCAGACCGCTGACGCGCAGCAAGGCGCGGAAACCCGGACGGTTCGTGCCGTTCAGCGCCGCAAGCCCCAGCTTGGCCAGCACGCGGTTTTCGTCCACCAGCGGCACCAGGTCGGCAATCGTCCCCACCGCGGCGAGGTCGAGGAACTCCAGCGGTGGACGGCCCAGCAGCGCATGGGCCACCTTAAAGGCCACGCCGACGCCGGCCAGTTGGTCGAAGGGATACGCACAACCGGGCTTTTTCGGATTGATGATGGCATAGGCGTCGGGAAGGACAACGGGCGGTTCGTGATGATCGGTGATGATGACGTCCACGCCGCGCGCGCGGGCAAGCGCAACGGCCTCTACAGCGGTAATGCCCGTGTCGACGGTCACGAGGAGGCGAAACCCCTGTTCGGCGGCCCATTCGATCGCCTGCGGATGCAAGCCATACCCTTCGGTAAAGCGGTTGGGTACATAATAGTCGAACCGCGCGCCCAGCATGCGCAGGAGATGCACCATGAGCGCCGTGCTGGTGACGCCGTCCGCATCGTAGTCGCCGTAGATGAGGATGGGCTCGCCCCCCGCAATGGCCCTGCGGATGCGGGCCACAGCCCGTTCCATGCCGTCAAGGTTGAACGGGTCGTGAAAGTGGTCCGGGGTCGGGTTGAGGAAGCGCTCCGCCTCATCGGGATCGGTGATCCCCCGCTGGACAAGCAGGCGCGCCACCAGAGCCGGCAAACCGCACCGCTGCGCCAGATCCCGAGCCGCCTGCTCATCGTACGGCCGCATGCGCCACCGCGTCTTCGGCTTCAGCACGCGATTCACTCCTTGATTGGACCGCTTTCATTATACGAGATGGATGGGGTGGTGTAAACGTTCGAATTTGCAGCGTGATCACCCGCTGTATTGCGGTCATCGCGGGCTCTTTCGCCTTCGAAATCCGAACATTTCCGGGGAAAGGGGTTGACGTGGACCAAGGCGTCACGCACGTGGGCAAACTCCTCAACGAGCCGCGCCTTCACCGCCTTGGCAATCTCGTGCCCCTCTTCCACGGTCAACCGCCCGTCGACGGCAATCTTCACGTCGACGACGACGTAATGGCCATGCTCCCGAGCCAGGAGCTCGTCGACCCGCAGGACGCCCGGAACCCGCTTGACCGCCTCGACCAGCTCCTGGGCATCCTCCGCGTGCAGCACGTGGTCGATCGTGTTGTGAACGGCTTCGTTCAGCATCCGGTAGGCCGTGCGCAGCACGAACAGGGCGACGACGAGCCCCGCCACCGGATCAAGGTGGGCCAATTGCGGCAGCCCCAGGCGCTCCCCGGCGATCGCGCCGCCCACACCAAGAAGCACGGCGCTGCTGGCCAGAGCATCGGACCGGTGGTCCAGAGCGTTCGCCAGGAGGGCGTGGCTGTTCAGCCGTCGCCCGAACCGGAGCGTGATCCGGTACAGGGCCTCCTTGAGGACCACCGTGGCCGCCGCCACAATGGCCGCAGCCACGCCCGGCGCGTCCATCGGACGGAATAAGGCCGTCACCGACGAGCGAGCGATCTCGATCCCCACCACCAGCACGAGGACCGAGACGATGATCGCCGCCACGGGTTCCGCCTTGCCGTGGCCGTAAGGATGGTCTTCGTCGGGCGGCTGGCGGGCCATGCGCAGGCCAATCCACACGGCCAGCGATCCGACGACATCGGTGGCCGAGTTGACGGCGTCGGCGATCAGGGCGCGGCTGCCCGCCCACACGCCGACAATCCCCTTGACCACGGCCAGGAGCACATTCGCGCCGATGCCCAGGACCGCCATCCGGCTCGCCAGGCGAAAGCGCCCTTCTGTCGTCACGCCACCCACCCCATATCCCCACGGTCGCCGCCACAGGGCGAACGGAAATCGAAAACCGCGGGGGTCTCCCGCGGTCAAAAAGCTGGTAAATTCGCTTTTAGTATACCACGTCACGAAGCATTTTCCACGGCCTTGGCCCGCGGGCGACGCAGCTCGCGCACTTTCCATTCGTACCAGATCTGGCTGGCGATGAAGATGGACGAGTACGTCCCCGAGACCAGACCGATGATCAGGGCGAGGGAGAAGTTGCGGATCCCCTCCCCGCCGAGGAAGAAGAGGGCCACGGCGGTAAACAGCACCGTCAGCACCGTGTTGATCGAGCGGGTCAGGGTTTGGTTCAAGCTGGCGTTGACCAGGCGCGCCAGGTCCTCCGCCGTTTTCAGTCGCTGGGCGAATTTCAAGTTCTCGCGAATGCGGTCGAAGATCACGATCGTGTCGTTGATGGAATACCCCAAGATGGTCAGCACCGCGGCGATGAACGGGAGGTCCACTTCCAGCCGCAGCAGCGAAAAGGCGGCAATGGTCATGAACGCGTCGTGAAACAGGGCCACGAGAGCGGCAACGGCAAAACGGTATTCAAAGCGCAGCATCACATACAAGGCGATGCCGACGGAGGCAATCAGCACGGCATAGGCCGCCTTTCGGGCCAGCTCCCGGGCGTAGAGCGGATCGACGGTGCTCTCGGTAAAGCTCGCCTCGCTCACCAGGGCTTCGGCGATCCCTTTCCGCAGGGCGGCAATCTGGTCCTTCGTCAACGTTTCGGCGTAGCGCAGCACGACGCGCTCGCCTTCGCCCCCCGTCTCCACGGCCGCCGGCTTAAGCCCGCCCAGCGCTGCCGCGGCCGCCTCGACCACCCGCTGGGCATCGACCGGTTTACCGGCGTCCACCTCGATGCGCGTGCCGGCCTGGAAGTCGACGCCCAGTTTCAACCCGAAGACGAAGAGGACAACGAGCCCGAGCGCCAGCAGGATCCCGGACACGAGAAAGGAGACGCGGCGGTACTTGATGAAATCGTACCGATAGGCAAAGAGGTCGCTGTGTTTTCGTTGGTTAGAGCTCACGGATGTCACGCTCCCTCACGCCGAAATACCCCGGCGATTGGCCCACCCCGCCGCGGACCAGCCAGTTCAGCATCAGGCGCGACCCCAACACCGCCGTCAGCATGCTGACGAGGATGCTGATGATCAAGGTGATGGCAAAGCCCTGCACGGCGCTCGTTCCAAAGAAGAACAGCACCGCCGCCGCCAGGATCGTCGTCAGGTTGGCGTCGACGATGGTGACGAGGGAGCGCCGCGTCCCGCTGCGCAAGGCGGAGAGGATCGACTTGCCGGCGCGGATCTCGTCCTTGATGCGCTCGGCGGTGATGATGTTGGCATCGACGGCCATGCCAATGCCGAGGATGATCCCGGCGATGCCCGGCAGGGTCAGCGTGGCGTTCATCCACGTGAAGGCGCGCAGGATGAGAAAGATGTAGGCGGCCAGAGCGATAACGGACACGACCCCCGGCATGCGGTAGAAGCCGATCATGAACAGCACCACGAGCGCCGTGCCGACAACGCCAGCGCGGAGCGTCTTCTCCAGCGCTTCTTCCCCCAGGCGTGGCCCGACGGTGTTGGCATAGACCTCTTCCAGCTTCACCGGCAATGCCCCGGCGTTAAGCAGGGCGGCCAGCTCGCGCGCCTCTTCGACGCTTTCCAGGCCGGTGATCATCGCCGTCCCGCCGGGAATAACCTGCTCAACCCTCGGATTGGAGATCAGCTCCTGATCAAGGTAGATGGCCAAGGGCTTGCCCACGTTTTGGCGCGTGATCTCCTCAAACTTTTTGGCATCCTTCAGCTCCAGCGTGACGATCGGCCGGTTGTACTGGTCGAAGTCGGGCCGGGCGCCGTTCTCCTTCAGGTCGGCCCCGGTCATCACCACGTTCCCATTGATGTCCACAAAGCGCAGCTCGGCCGTCCTGCCGATGATCTCCCGGGCCTTGTCCTGATCGAAGACGCCCGCCAGCTTGACGCGGATGCGGTTCGACCCTTCGATCGAAATATCCGGTTCCGCTACACCCAGAACGTTCACGCGCCGGTCAATGGCCGCCACTGTCGCCGCCAGCGTGTCGCGGGTGATCGCCTGCCCTTCCTCAAGCGGCTTTGCCTCGTACAGGATCTCGAAGCCCCCGCGCAGATCCAGGCCCAATTTCACGTCGGCAAGCACATCGTCGGTAAACACGCCGATGATCCCGGCGGTCAACGCGACAGCAAGAAAAAACGACAGCAAGGAACGAACGCGCTTCATCGGTCGACGATTCCCCCTCGCATGACACGGGACATCCCTCGAACAACCGTCCTTAGTGTAGCACAATCTGCCGAAAAACGGTAGAAACCCGCGGCCCACGCCGCCGAGGGTCCGCGAACAGCATGTGTGCATCGCGTCATCGAGTATAATGGTGAACGAACAGGGGGTGAACGAACACGGCCCGTACGCCCAATCCCGAAGAAAAGGAGCGAAGCCAACGTGATTGAGGCCCTGGTCGACCTGATGCATCAGCTGTACGACGTGAAGAGCCTGATCCAGTGGGGTGGCCTTGCCCTCATCTGCCTCATTCTGTTTGTGGAAACCGGTCTGTTCATCGGCTTTTTCCTCCCCGGCGATTCGCTGCTCGTCACCGCCGGCATCTTCGCCGCCGCCGGGCACCTGGACCTGGGCGCCCTCCTGGTGTTCGGATCGCTGTGCGCCATTGTGGGTGATCAAGTCGGGTATTCCATCGGCCGCGCCACCGGCCAGGCCCTCTTTCGGCGCGAAGATTCCCGCTTTTTCAAGCGCCGCCATCTGGAGCGGGCCAAGGCCTTCTACGAGAAACACGGGGCCAAGACGATCGTGCTCGCGCGCTTTGTTCCCGTCGTCCGCACCTTTGCCCCCGCGGTGGCCGGGGCGGCGGCGATGAACTACCGCCGCTTCGTCTTCTACAACATTTTCGGTGGCCTCCTGTGGGTCTGGAGCATGGTGTTGGCCGGGTACACGCTCGGCTCAGCCGTTCCCAACATCGACCAGTACATTCATTACGTCATCGCCGTCGTGATCGTCCTGTCCCTCATTCCCGGCGTGTGGGAATGGTGGAAAGCGCGCACGCAGCCCTGACCCTCCGTCGCCCTACCGCAGCCGCAGCGCAAAGCGGCCGGCACGGCGTTTCGCACCCGTGCCGGCCGTCGCGTTTTTGGGGCCCGCCTCATTTCGCCACCGAAACCTTCTCGTCTCGGGGGGCCGAATCCTTGTACGCCTGCAGCATCAGCCAATTCATCATCTTCGTCGGCGTGAGCGTCAGGATGTCGTTGACCAGCTTGTGCAGCGGGGGCCACGAATCCCCGTACCTTTCCGAGACACACCGCCAGATGTCCTGCGGCGTGATGTTCGCGTAGCCCATGAGCGCGAAATCGCTCGCTTTTAAGCGGCACAGCTCCTTGATCTGGTCCAACTGGTCGAGGTAGCCAACGGGCGACCGCTCGGCGGACATGCCAACCCTCCTTCCCTCCCTGGACATCTCGCGTCTTCGGTTTGCCGGGTCAAGGGGTCATGCCCGGAATTGGACACGGCATATACGTGAACCAGGTGGCGATCTTGACCGGAAAGAAGGGAGCGGGGTTGCGCAAACAATCCTTTTTCCAGGGAACGCTCATCCTGATCGGCGCAGGGATCCTCACCCGTCTGCTCGGCTTCATCCCGCGCATCGCGCTGCCGCGCATCATCGGCGCCGAGGGCGTGGGCCTGTACACCATGGCGGCGCCCACGCTGTACCTGATGATCACGCTGGCCACCTTTGGGCTCAACGTTGCCGTCTCGAAGGTGGTGGCCGAAGCCGAGGCCCGCCGCGACATCGCGCGGATGCAAAACACCCTGCGCCTGTCGCTGGCCTTCGTCCTCGTCCTCAGCCTGGCCATGATGGGGCTGATGATCGGCCTCGCCCCTCTCATTTCCCGATACCTGTTAACCGACCCGCGTAGCTACTACCCGCTGGTCGGCATTGCCCCCATCCTTCCCATCGTCGCCGTGTCCTCCGTCCTTCGCGGCTACTTTCAGGGGCGGCAAAACATGGTCCCCACGGCGATGTCCAGCATCGCCGAAGCCGCGTTTCGCATCGTGGCCGTGCTCGGTCTGGCGTGGACCTTTCAGCCCTACGGCGTGGCGTACGCAGCCATGGGGGCGATGATCGGCGTCGTGGTGGGCGAGTTCGGCAGCCTGTGCGTGCTCCTGTTGTACGTTCGGCGAAGCCTGTGGCACGAGCGCTTTGCCTGGTGGAACCACACCGCCAAAACCATGCGCCGCTCTTGGACACTGGCCAGCGACCTCAGCCGGGTGGCCGTTCCCGTCACCGCCAGCCGCCTGGTGGGCAACGCGATGTACTTCATCGAGCCCATTGCCGTCACGCAAAGCCTGGCCATCGCCGGGATCGGCACGACGGTGGCCACGTCGCTGTACGGTCAGCTGGAAGGGATGGCCATTCCCCTTCTCTTGATGCCGACTGCCATTACCTATTCGCTCTCCGTTTCCCTCGTTCCTGCCATTTCGGAAGCCGCCGCCCAAGGCAATTATTCCCTCATCAACCGGCGGTTGTACCAGGCCCTGCGCCTGTCGATCGTCATCGGCGGGCCGTGCGCCGTCCTCCTCTACGTGTTGGCCCGTCCGCTGTGCGACCTGTTGTGGCGGGCGCCGGAGGTGGGCCGCCTGCTCGAAATCATGGCCCCCTTCTCCCTGTTCTTGTACGTGCAGGGTCCGCTGTCCGCCGCCTTGCAGGGCCTTGACCGGGCCCGCGAGGCGATGCGCAACTCGATCATCGGCGCCGTGGTGAAGACGGCGGCCATCTTCGCCTTTGCCACCCAGCCGCGCCTGGGCATTGACGGCGTGGCCATCGCCATCAACATCGGCATGGTCCTCGTCACGCTGCTGCACCTCTCCAGCTTGGCCCGCACCCTCAGCCTCACCCTTGCCCTGCGCGACTATGGGAAAACCGGCCTGGCCCTGCTGCTCATGGGGTACATCGCCCGCTATGCCTACGACGCGTGGTTTGCCGGCCTTTCCCTCGGCGGCCGGGTGTTTGCCACCGGCGCGCTGGCCTTGCTCGTCTACACCGTGCTGCTTGTCTGGCTGCGCGTCCTCGGCCGGCAAGATATCCAGCGCATCCCGTGGATCGGCGACGTTCTGGCGCCGTACTTCCCCAAACGCTAAACCCCCGCCTCGGTTCGCGCTTGCCTGCGCGTCAGCGGGGGTCTTTCAAATCGACAAACAGGCGGCCGGTGCTGTCGATGCTGCAAAAGGCCACTTCGCGAAACTCCCTGGCCCCAAAACGCTGGATCTGGTTTTTGAGCCAAAACCGCGTCTGGCCAATTTGCGCCAAGTTCTCGTCCTTCACCTTCCCGTCCACGATCAGCGGAAGGGGAAGCGCGCCGGTCGAAACGGGACGGACGCCCAGTTCCTCGCGCGTGGGCGTCTCCTTTTCCGGCTTGAGCCGCACGCTGAGTTTCCCCGAGGGCTCGAGGATGGCAAATTCGACGTCGGCCAGATTGTGCACGTTTTTTTCGCGAAGCTGCATGAGCAAGTCGTCCAGGTTGTAGCGGTTGCGGGCCATTTCCCGATCCCGAATTTGGCCGTGCTCGACGAGAACCACCGGTTTTCCGTCCACCAGATGGCGCAGCCGTTCGCTCTTGAGCGACGCGTACGCCATGAGGATCTGCACCGCCACCAGCGTGGCGATGGGAACAAGGCCGTTGACGAACGGCCGCTTGGTGTCCTCGATGACGATGACGGCAATCTCGGCGATCATGATGGAGACGACAAAGTCAAAGACCGACAGCTTGCCGATCTCCCGCTTCCCCATCACGCGCATGATCGCCAAGATAAAAAAATAAATGAGCAGCGTGCGCAGGAAAATGATGAACAGGTCCATGGCGACCGTTCTCCTTCGACTTTGCGGTACCCATAGTGTCACCGGCGCGCCATGCCCTATTCCCGTAAACCTTCTCCATCACAACCAGCGTCGTTTTTTAAACGCGTACAGCATGCAGCCGGCCACGGCCGCCATGAAGAACACGATGACGAAAAACGGCCACAGCGAGCCCTCGCGAATGAAGGGGAAGGTGACGTTCATCCCAAAAACGCCGGTAACAAAGGTGAGCGGGAGCATGATCGTCGAAATGATGGTCAGCACGCGCATGATTTCTTGCGTGCGCGCATTGATGATCGAATTGTACGTCTCTAAGGCGCGGTTCACCAGGTCGCGGTTGGTCTCCGTCGCGTCAACGATGCGCTCGAGGTGATCAATCAGATCGGTGTAAAAGGGGATGTTTTCCTCGCGAATGGGAAACGTCCATCTTCCGTTTACATCCTTAAACACCCACCGCTGCGGAAGGATGACGCGGCGGATGAGGATGAGCGTCCGCTTGATCGCGAGAAACTCCTCCGTGATTTCCTCCACGTCGTCGTGCTCGTAGATCTCGTCCTCCAGCTCATCAATGCGCACGCTGATGCGTTCGAGAATGGGAAAGTACTCGTCGGTGATGCCGTCGACGATGCAGTAGAGCAGATAGTCGGGGCCTTTGTTCATGTACTCGATGCTCCGGTGGCACGCCGCGGCAATCCGGCCGATGGTGGGCATCGGCGTCTTGTGGATGGTGACCAGGTAGTTGGGGCCGAGGAAGACGTTCAGCTCCAGCGTGGTCACCTCTTCTTCGCTTTCTTCGTTGTACCGCAGGGCGTGCAGCACAAAAAACCAGTAGCCGTCGTATTGATCCACCTTGGCCCGCGGGCTGACATGCAGGCAGTCTTCGATGGTCAACGGGTGGAAGTCGAACAATTTCGCGATGTACTGGAGCTCATCGTTGCCCACATCGTACAGGTCGATCCAGAGAAGGTCTTCCGGGGATTTCAAAAAGGTGTGCATGCGGTCAAGGTCAACGTCGTGTTCCATCCGCCGTTCGGAATGGTTGTAAAAGTACGTTTTGATCACGGTGGCCCTCCTTTCGTTCCAGCCGGTTCGCGAGGCCGCTCACGAACCGCCTATGAGAAAGTAGCGCAACCACAGGTACAGGTCCCCATCCCGTGCCCCAAATCCTGAATCAGCGGCATCATCGTCGCCACGAAGGGAATGTTGTCGACGAACGCCGACGTGTTGCAGGGAACCCACAAGGACGAACAGACCCACAAAAAAGAAAATCGACACCCACTCGACGCTGTGGAGCCTTTTCCACGTCCCGTTCATCCACCCCGATGAGCAAGAGGAGGGTGGCGCCGGCCATGGCGATGACGGCCGCGAGGGTCTTCCATTCGATTTACGTGGCTAGAGCCTCGTCAAACGGCAACACGCCCGTAAGGATGACGCCCGTCGCGCTTCCAGCGCGGCCACGGCCCGATTGCGAAACTCCGTGATGATGATGAGATACGTCACCGAAAAGAACACCAGAGCCAGGAAGAGTTTCCAGGTCGGAACGGTCGTAGACAGCACGTGTTCCACGTCGTTCGCTCCTTCCGCGCGTTTCCTTCTTCATTATATAGAGCGGAAGAAGCCTCGTCCACGAAGCAAAACGGCATGATCGCCTCCGGCTCGTCATAAGGATGAGGTGGAAAGTATACGGACAGGGGGAGAGAGGATGCGGCCTTCTCCGTTTTCGTCGATCGGCTGGGGGCTCTTCGTTGCCACGCTGCTCGTCTTTGCCGGATCGCTGCTGACGGCGACGGTCCTGCGCTTCACCAGCGTGAGCGAGCAAACCCTTTCGTACTGGACGTATGGCACCTCGGCCATTGCGCTGCTGATCGGGGGATTCGTGTCGGGGCGGCACAGCGGGCAGCGCGGATGGTACTACGGCGGAATGACCGGCCTGCTTTACGGCACGCTGATCTGGATCATTGGCTTTTTGGGGTTTGACGCCTCGTTCAACGCGGCCACCCTGTGGTTTCTCGTGATGGCCTTCCTCTGCGCCGCCTTGGGCGGCATCCTGGGCGTCAATCTTTCGCGAAATTGACGGCGTCCGTTTTTGCCACGCGAGCGGTTTTCCAACAGCCCCCTCAGAACGCTACCGCGAATATGGTATAGTAATAGTGGGGATTGCGACGATAGGGGGTGATCCTTTGACGTTTAACCTGTGGTTTAACCTTTTTGCCATCGCCACAACAACAGCGGTTTTCACATGGTACGCCACCGGTCGGCAGCCGTTTGCCGCCGCCGGCCAATTTCTTCGAGACCTGCGCACCAGCCGCATCGTGCGCCTGCATTTTCTGGCCATGCTGGTGCTCTTGGTCTTGAACAAGATGGAGCAGAAGCTGGAACAGGAGATGAACGTTCCCGTCGACTTCACCCCCCTGATCTACTCTGTTGAGGGCGACTTCGTCTACTGGGTGCAACGGCTTTTTGAGCACCCCGTTTTGACCTACGTCTTGACGTACTTCTACGTGGTTGTTTTGATCGCGATGATCGTTTCGTCGCTGCTCGTCTATTCCCAGACGCGCCACCTCAAGGCCTTTCTGACCCTAACCTATGCCTTGATGTTGAACTATCTCGTCGCCATTCCCTTTTACCTTTTCTTTCCCGTTGTAGAGGTTTGGGCCTATCATCCAAAGGTGGCGTTTCTCATCCCCCAGGTGTATCCGGGGTTCGAAACGGAATACCGGCCGATGTCCGGCTTGGACAACTGCTTCCCCAGTTTGCACACCTCGCTGTCGGTGACGTTGGCCCTTGTTGCGTCGCGCTGCGGTTACGTGCGCTTTGCGCGCCTGCTTGGCCTTTGCGCCGGGGTGATCATCTTCTCGATCTTCTACCTCGGCATTCACTGGCTGTCCGACATGACGGCGGGCCTGCTCTTGGCCCTGTTCGCCGCCGGCGCGGCGGAGCGGCTGGCTCACGCGGCGATGGCCGAGCCAAAAACGCAAATGTATGTGGAAAAGCAGTAAACGGCGGGTGTGGCACCCGCCGTTTCTTTTTCTGCAACATCTGCACAGGTAAGCCTTCGGCTCGGAGGGAAACGCAACGCTCACTTTTCCTCTTCGTTGAGCACCGCCTTGATCGCACCGCGCTCAAAGGTCAGCCGGGTGCTTTCGTTGACCCGCAGGACCACCTTGTCCTCGGTCAAATCGACAATGGTGCCGTACAGGCCGCTAAACGTGACCACGCGATCCCCTTTCTTGAGGGCGGCGATCATGGCCTGGTGCTGCTTCTGCCGCTTCTGCTGCGGGCGAATGAGCAAGAAGTAGAAGATGGCAAACATCAGCACCAGCATGAGGATGGACGACAGCCAGCTTCCCTGCTGCGCCGCAGGCTGGGCCAACTGCATCATGGCGCGTGTCTCCTCCTATCGCGTTAAAGTTAAAAAGCGCGGTCCTCCTCCATCCGATAGCGGGCGTAAAAGGCATCGCGGAAGTCGAGCAGCCGATCTTCCCGGATCGCCCGGCGAATCTCTGCCATCAGGTTTAAGAGAAACGCCAGGTTATGGTAGGTGGTCAGGCGAATGCCGAGGATCTCGTCGGCTTTGATCAGGTGGCGGATGTACGCCCGCGTGTAGTTCCGGCACACATAGCAATTGCAGTGGGGGTCGAGCGGGCCAAAGTCGCGGGCGTACCGCGCGCTTTTGATGACGAGGCGCCCCTCGGTGGTCATCACCGTCCCGTTGCGCGCCACGCGCGTCGGCAGCACGCAGTCGAACATGTCGATGCCGCGGATCACGCCTTCGATCAGCGCATCGGGGGAACCGACGCCCATCAGGTACCGGGGCTTGTCGGCCGGCAAGAGCGGCACGGTGTACTCCAGCACCTCGTACATCACCGCTTTGGGCTCGCCCACGCTCAGGCCGCCCACCGCATACCCCGGCAGGTCGAGCTCCACCAGCTCCCGCGCGCTTTGCTCGCGCAGGTCGCGGTACACGCCGCCCTGGACGATCCCAAAGAGGGCCTGGTCCTCGGCGCGCCGGTGCGCCGCCACGCATCGCCGGGCCCAGCGCGTCGTGCGGGCTACGGACTGCTTCACGTACTCGTACTCCGCCGGGTACGGGGCGCACTCGTCAAAGGCCATGATGATGTCGGCCCCCAAGGCGTTTTGGATCTCGATGGCCTTTTCGGGGCTCATGAACAGCTTTTCGCCGCTGAGGTGCGAGCGGAAGGTGACCCCTTCTTCCTCAATTTTCCGCAACGGGCTTAGGCTAAAGACTTGAAACCCGCCGCTGTCGGTGAGGATGGCCCGATCCCAGTTCATGAAGCGGTGGAGCCCCCCGGCTTCGCGGACGATGTCAGGCCCAGGGCGCAAATAGAGGTGATAGGTGTTGCTGAGCACGATCTGCGCCCCAAGCGCTTTGAGCTCCTCGGGGGTCATCGCCTTTACCGTGGCCAGCGTCCCCACCGGCATGAACACCGGCGTGTCGATCACGCCGTGCGGGGTGTGGAGGCGCCCCAAGCGCGCCCCGCTTTGCCGGCAGACGTGAACGAGCTCAAACCGTATGGCCAATCTCGTCCCTCCCAAACATCTTCCATTATACCCCACGGCGAAGGCCAAGCCAAACGCCATCGCTCAAAGGATGAGCATGGCGTCGCCAAAGCTGAAGAACCGGTAACGCCGAGCGATCGCCTCGCGGTAGGCGGCCAAGATGCGTTCCCGCCCGGCAAAGGCGCTGACCAGCAAGATCAGGGTGGAGCGCGGCAGGTGAAAGTTGGTGATCAGGGCGTCGATGGCGCGAAACCGGTAGCCGGGGTAAATGAAGATGTCCGTCCATCCGCTTTCGGCGACGAAGCGCCCGTCGTGCCGCTGGGCGACCGTCTCCAGCGTACGCGTCGTCGTCGTGCCCACGGCGACGATGCGCCCGCCGCGCGCGCGGGTGCGGTTGAGCAAATCGGCGCAGGCTTCGCTGACTTCGTAATATTCGGCGTGCATGCGGTGGTCCTCCACGCGCTCGGTCGTCACCGGCCGAAACGTGCCCAATCCCACATGGAGGGTGAGGGTGGCGATGTCGACGCCCTTGGCGGCAATCGCGTCGAGCAGCTCGCGCGTGAAGTGAAGCCCGGCCGTCGGCGCGGCGGCGGAGCCGGTCTTTTTCGCATACACCGTCTGGTAGCGTTCCGGATCGTCCAGCTTGGCGCGGATGTACGGCGGAAGGGGGATTTCGCCAAGCCGTTCGAGAACGGCGTGAAAATCGCCGCCCTCGTATTGAAAGCGGAAGATGCGTCCGCCCGCGTCGGTCACTCCTTCGCAGACGCCCCGCAGGAGCCCGTCGCCGAAGGAGACGACGGTGCCCGGCCGCACGCGCTTGCCGGGTTTGACCAGCGTCTCCCAGCGGTCATCCCCAAGGTCTTTCAGGAGGAGCACCTCAATTTTGGCCCCTGTCCCCTCTTTGACCCCGAACAGGCGTGCCGGCATCACCCGCGTATCGTTGAGCACCAAGGTATCGCCCGGGTGAAGGTATTCGATCACGTCCCGAAAGCGGCGGTGCTCGAGCTCGCCCGTCGCCCGATGCAAAACCAAAAGGCGCGACTCCGCCCGGTCGGGCAGAGGCGTTTGGGCGACGAGTTCTTCGGGAAGATCAAAATCGTAGTCTTTGATGTCCACCGCCGTTCCTTCCTTTCTCTTCTCTGTATACGATCGCGCGTCAGCGCTTCTCGATGGTCGTGCCCGGATAATAGTGCTGCAAAATGTCATTATAGGATTTCCCGTTTTTCGCCATGGAAATCGCCCCGTACTGGGACAGGCCCAACCCATGCCCGTACCCCGCACCGTGGAAGCGGAAGACGGCATCCTTGGCCACCACGCGCAGGCGGCCAGAGGCCCCGAGGGCAAAGAACACGTCGCTCGCGCCGTTGGGCTGGCTTACGCCGCCGGATGCGGACACCGCCGCCAAGCTCACGGAACGATCAGGAAACTCCGCAGTTTTCCCGCCGGCAGCCAACACAGCAAAGCGGCCCATCTCCTCCACGTCAAACTTCGTGCTGCGCAGGGGAACCGTTGAACCGCTCGACGTTGTTTCGCGGAACAGCGAGCGGTATTGGTCGGGGTACTTCACGGCGATCGGCAGGCCGTTGGCGCGCAGTTCGATCACCCGCCCCGACGGGCCACGCTTGGCCACTTCCAGATGCTCGACACGGCCGACGACGGGAAGCGAGGTCCCATTGTTGATCATCTCCGCCAACGCTTCGCCGGTAAAGGGGCCGGCGATCCAGCGGTAGGGGTTGTTTTCCTTGACCGTCTCCAACAGAACGACGCGCGTACCACCGGGCAGCACGGTGCGAACGGGCAGCTGCGCGCTGGGCCCGATCCGCACGTTGAGGCTCGTCGTCGTCACGCCGTAGGACAGGCCAAGCGGATGGCGTTCTTGCAACGTCTTCACGTATCCGCTGTGGACATATCCCACGATCCCGCCCGGCGCGGCCACGCGGTACCAGACGGGGGCGCTGTCATGGGGAAGGGTGTCCGGGCTGGCCACCGGTTTGAGGTACGGCACAGGATTGCCCCACACTTCGCTGCCGTCCGCCGTCATGCCCCCGGCATTGGAATAATAGAGGGTTTCGGCCAGCTGGCCGTTGTACGTCAGCACCATCCCCGACGTGGCGTCCACCGCCCGGCGCACGGCGTCGTTTTCAGCCTTGTAGCCCTGGTAGGCCTGGTCGAACGTCGAGTCCGACAGATGGGCCACCTTATACTTGGGCTTGTTGGCCGACCGGGCGCGCAGCGCGTAGGTGCGGGCGATCACCGCCTGGGCCTTCAGCGCTTCTGGGGGCGAGGAGCCGCCGATTTCCACGCCGACGACGCCATAGAGGTACTGTTCCAGCGGCAGCTCGTTGATCAGGGCCAGTTTCCCGTCAACCACGCGCACTTCCATCTCGCCGCGGTAGGTGCGGCCCCTCTTCTCCGCAACCGCTGTAACCGGCACGCCGCCGCTTGGCTTTGGAACGAGGCGCACCACCTCGTTTGCCGCCGTCCACAGGGCCACGGCGCCACCCGGCCAATCGATCAGCACATAGCGCGGCGACCCGTTCGGAAACACCCGTTTCAGGAGCACATCAACCGGCTCAAAGGACCGCTCCGGGACCAGCTGCTCAAGGACCACGCCGGTTTTCTGGTGGGCCTCCGGCGTCGTGTCGTTCCCTGTCCAGACGTAGTAGCGCACGCTTCCGTTCTCGGGAAGGGCCGCCACGCGGGGCGCGGCGCCGGCGGCCAGCGCGCCGTTTTGCACGGCGGCGCGAATGCGGCTCTGCATGGCGCGCGCTTCGTCCAGCGAGGCAAAGGGTCCGGTGCTCCACCTGAGCACAGGTGTGTCAACGGCGACTTTGACCGCTTGTCCGCTGCCCGCGCTCAGGTACGCCACGCGCGAGCCGCCCGCAGCCCCGTACACGGTTAGCCCGCTTGGCGAGGAAAGGGTATAGGCCGGACGCGTATCCCGGTACAGCTCGCCGATGTCGATAAAGAGCGCCACGCGAATCGTTCCGCCGGCCGCCTCTGCAACCGAAGCGGGCGGCAGCGCACCGGGCCACGCCGCGGTCCCCACCAGCAGGCTGACGAGTGCCATCACGAACGCAATGCGTTTCCGCATCCTTTTCCCCCCCTCCCAACGTTGCCCCCCATCCCTTCGACAAAAGGGCGCCAAATCCTTCCCCAACCCGCAAGAGTAAGAAACTTCCTCCCAGCAGGACGTTCGCTTCCTATCGCCAAAAACGCCCCAACACCGTGAGCAGCAGGGACAGCACCAAACTGATCACGAGCGACGAGACGATCGGAAAATAGAAGCGCACGTTTTCCTTTTCAATGGCGATGTCGCCGGGCAGGCGCCCGAGCGGAAAGAATCGTCCGCCCACCTGCCACAAGAGCCCGACGACCACCAGCACGAGCCCCGTCACGACGAGAAACTTGGCCACCGGATTCACGTTCGGGGCACCTCCCGCCGAAAGTGTTGGTACGCCAGGGGCGTCGCCACGCGCCCGCGCGGCGTGCGCTGGAGAAAGCCGATCTGCAACAAGTAGGGTTCGTAGACGTCCTCGATGGTATGCGGCTCCTCGCCGATCGTCGCCGCCATCGTCTCCAGGCCCACCGGCCCGCCGCCGAAGGTGTCGATGATGGAAAGGAGCAGTTTGCGGTCAATGGCGTCAAGGCCCATCGGATCCACCTGCATCCGCTCGAGGGCGTCCCGCGCCACCGCCCCGGTGATCACCCCATCGCCGCTCACCTGGGCAAAGTCGCGCACGCGCTTGAGGAGGCGGTTGGCCACCCGCGGCGTCCCGCGCGCGCGCCGGGCGATTTCCCGCGCCCCGTCCTCCCGCAGGCGCACGCCGAGGATGTCGGCGGCCCGCAGGAGGATCAGCACGAGCTCGTCCTCCGTATAATACTCCAGGCGCACCACGACGCCGAAGCGGTCGCGCAGCGGCGAGGACAAGAGGCCGGCCCGCGTGGTCGCTCCGATCAGCGTAAAGGGCGGCAGGTCAAGGCGCACCGACCGCGCGCTGGGCCCCTTGCCGATGATGATGTCCAGGGCGAAGTCCTCCATCGCCGGGTACAGCACCTCTTCCACCGCGCGCGGGAGGCGGTGGATCTCGTCAATGAACAGCACATCTCCTTCCTCAAGGTTCGTGAGAATGGCCGCCAAATCGCCGGGTCGCTCGATGGCCGGTCCCGACGTGGCGCGCAGGTTGACCCCCAGCTCGTTGGCAATGATGACGGACAGCGTCGTCTTCCCGAGTCCGGGCGGGCCGTACAGGAGCACATGGTCGAGCGCTTCCCGCCGCATCTTGGCCGCCTCGATGAACACGCGCAAGTTTTCCTTGACCCGCTCTTGCCCGATGTACTCCGACAGAAAGCGCGGCCGCAGACTGTACTCCACGGCCGCGTCTTCTGGGGCAAGGTGGGCGGAAATGATGCGCTCTTCCACGCCTTTCCCCTCCTCTTCCGCCTACACCCTGGCCAATTTCCGCAACGCATGGCGGACCAGCCGTTCGGTCGTCGCGCCCTCGACGGATTCGGCGCGCAGCGCCTTGAGCACCTCGCGCACCTCGTGCTCGTGGTACCCGAGGGCCAGGAGCGCCTGGCGGGTCTCCTCAAGGGGCGATGACGCCTCCTCGGCGGACGCCCCCGCCTCTCCCTCGTCCGGCCACAGGGCGGCCTCCTCGGTAGCGGCAGCTTTTGACAACCCCCGCAGCTTGTCCTTCAGGTCGAGGATCATGCGCCGCGCCGTTTTGGGCCCGATGCCCGGAATGCGCGTCAGGTACTGCTCATCCTCGCGCTGGATGGCGGCAACCAAGCGCTCAGGCGTCGCTGCGGCGAGGACGGCCAGGGCGCCCTTCGGCCCGACGCCCGACACCTGCAACAGCAGGGCAAACAGCTCGCGCTCGTCACGGCTGGCAAAGCCGTAGAGGGCCTGCTGGTCGTCGCGGATGTAATGGTAGGTGTAGACGCGCACGCGCTGGCCCACGCGAAAACGGTACGGGTTGGCGGTCAGGACGCGGTACCCCACGCCGCCGGTGTCGACGACAACGCCCTGTTCGTCCACGTGGTCCACCGTGCCGCAAACGAAATCGATCACCGCTCGGCCCTCCCCACCCGCCGCGCCCAGCTTTCGGCATGGGCGTGGGCGATGGCCACGCCCAAGGCGTCGGCAGCGTCGTCCGGCTTGGGCACCTCCCTAAGCCCCAAGAGCACGCGAACCATCTCCTGCACCTGGCCCTTGACGGCCTTGCCGTACCCGACCACGGCCTGTTTCACCTGCATCGGCGTGTACTCGTACACCGGCAGGCCCGCCTGCTCAACCGCGAGCAGGATCACGCCCCGCGCCTGGCCGACGGACAGCGCCGTCGTCACGTTGCGCCCCCAAAACAGCTTCTCCAGGGCCACCACGTCGGGCCGCACATCGGCAAGGAGTGCCGCCGTCGCCTCGTAAATGTGCCGCAGGCGCGCCCCGTCGCTGTGCTGCGCGTCGGTGCGCAGGCAGCCGTAGCGAACCGGGATGAGCCGATGGCCCTGCCGTTCGATCACGCCATACCCGACGAGGGCCAGGCCGGGGTCGATGCCAAGAATGCGCACGCCCGTTCCCCCTTTGGTCGTCCCCACCGCAGGCGTCCGAACACAGTTTCCCCCTCATTATAGCAAAAACCGGACAGCCTGCCAGCGTGACAGCCGTTCTGCCGCATCCGGTTTAAAAGCCAACCGTCTCTCCCGCTTACGCCCCACCGGGGACGTCATCCCATGCCCCGGTCAGCACCGCCCGCAACACCACGGCGTGGGGCTCGGTGCCACTTCCTTCATCCACACGTCGATGCGCGCCGCATCCTTGGCAAGGCCCCGCGGCCACAAACGATCCACCAGGACGCGCCACCGCCAGTTGAACGAAAAGATTTCCCCATTCGATGTGCATCGCGCCATCTCGTGTTTTTTGATCTCCATCCGGTACCCTTCCTTTAATGGATTATGCCTCCGCCCAGTTCGGTCCTTCTTCTCGCGAAAAAGAAAACCGGCCCCCGCACGGGTAAAGCCGTGCCAAAGCCGGTTTCCCCTCATTCCTCCAGCGCAAACTCGCCAAAGGTCGAGAGAATGCTGTTGTACTCGGCCAGGTTGGTGACGCGAATGCCCCGTTGCAGCATGGCCAGCTCCTCGGGCGGCAGGCTCGACTCCATTCGCTTGATGTCGAGGGGGTAAAAGGTGTGGATCACGTCCCCCTCGCCCGGCGGCCCGCCGAAGATGGCCAAAATGCTCCCGTCCAAGAGCCCGAAATACCCGCGGGCTTTGGTAACCGGGGAGATGTCCTTGATGTGCCGCTCAAAAACGTAGCGACGGGGGCTTTTTTCCACCAGCGTCCAGTCGCGGTACCGTTCGAGGAGCGCCTCCTCCGACGGCAGGGTCACCGTCTCCCGCGTCTCCTCTTCGTAGCCGTCGACATAGATCCGCTTCAACACCACTTCGGCGACCAAGGCCGGCGCCGGCGACTTGTTCACCCACCCTTCAATGGCCACCACCAACGCACCGGCCCCGTATCCTAACCCTGCCGCAAGGAGAATGGTCGTCACGGCGAGGAAAAGCCATCGTTTCCGCTTCGGGCGGCCTTCCCGCCCGCTCTCGAATGCCCATCGTGTTAACCGCATAAAACATGCCCCTTTTTCCCCTTTTTTTGTCAGTCTAACCAGGGGAAGCGGGGCTTATACGTGGTGGCCGGTCTTTTCGCCCGTCCCTTGTCAAGATTCGCTCAGTTTTTCCATTTCTACCTCGTCCATGTCAAAATTGGTGTACACGTTCTGCACGTCGTCGTGTTCTTCGAGGTAATCGAGCAGTTTGAGCATGCGCGCGGCGTCCTCGCCGGTGAGCGTCACCGTCGTTTGCGGGATCATCGTCACCTCGGCAGTGGAGAAGGTGAACCCTTTCGCTTCGAGGGCCTCCTTGACCCGCTCGAAGTCTTCCGGCTCGGTGATGATGTGGTACGCGTCGTCTTCCGTTTTGAAGTCGGACGCGCCCGCTTCCAGGGCTTCCATCATCACCGTGTCTTCGTCGGCATCGGTGCTGGCCTTGTCGATCACGAGCAATCCCTTTTTGTCAAAGAGGTACGACACGCAGCCCGTCTCGCCGAGGTTCCCGCCAAACTTGGCGAAGGCGTAGCGCATATCGGAAGCGGTGCGGTTGCGGTTGTCGGTCAGCACGTTGACCATGACCGCCACCCCGCCCGGACCGTACCCTTCGTAGGTGATCTCCTCGTACGTAACCCCTTCCAGTTCGCCGAGCGCCTTCTTGATCGTTCGCTCGATGTTTTCGTTGGGCATGTTTGCCGCGCGGGCCTTGGCGATGGCCATGCGCAGGCGCGGGTTGTTTTGGGGATCCCCGCCGCCAAGCCGAGCGGCAACGAAGATCTCCTTGGAAAGCTTCGTAAACAGCCGGCCACGAATGGCGTCTTGACGGCTCTTGCGGTGCTGGATGTTCTTCCACTTCGAATGTCCGGCCATGTCCAACACCCCCCGAACGTCATCGTTCAGTGTAACACAGCGCGGCGGAAGCGGTCAAAGGCAAGGCCGGGGCCAAAAAAACGGCCCCCTGGCAATCAGGAGGCCGTTGCACGCGGCGCTTAGAGGCGCGGCGGGGAAGGCGGGAGTTGCCGCTTGTGCGCCGTTCGTTTGTGCAGGATGAGGATGATTTCCCGGTCGCGGTCGGACACCGGCTTGCCGTCGAGGAAGTCGTCGATGGCGTCGTAGGTGACACCCATCTCCGCCTCGTCGGTCTGCCCTTCCCACAGGCCGGCCGTCGGCGCGCGGCGGATCACCTCTTCCGGGACGCCGACAAAGCGCGCCCATTCGCGCACTTCGCGCTTACGCAAATTGGCGATGGGCAGGATGTCCACGCCGCCGTCGCCGTACTTGGTGAAGTACCCGGTGTACACCTCGGCGGCGTTGTCGGTTCCGACCACGAGGTAGTTGAGGGTGTTGGCCACCGCATACAGCGTGCACATGCGCAGCCGCGCGCGCAGGTTGCCGTCGGCCGTGCGCGTTGGCGTGTTTTCGTCGACGAGGCCGGCCGCGCGCAGCTCCTGCTGCACGGCGGAAAACAGGGTCTCGTGCACCGCCGAAAGGTCCACTTCCAGGTGGCGAATGCCGCAGGCCTCGACCACCTTCAGAGCGTACTCCCGGTCGACGGGGTTTGACTTGCAGGGCATGATCAGCCCCAGCGAGGCGTCGGGACAGGCCCGCTTGACAAGAAAGGCGGTGAGCGCCGAGTCGACCCCGCCGCTGATGCCCACCACCAGGCCCTTCGCCCCGGTAAACTTTACCTGCTGCCGCAGCCACTCGACCACAAAATCGACTTTTTGCGCGAGGTTCATGCTCCGCTCCCCTTTTCCGGTCGTTGCTTCACCCCGATTGTATCACAGGTGGCGGGGCGGCTGAACCTCTCCTGTCCAGAGGCGGAACAGGTGCGCGAGGCATTCGGCGCGCCTCGACCGAAGTTGCCAGGCGCGGCGCAAAAAGGCGAGGGATCGGGACGGCGAGTAGCCTTTGATCCCGCGCCAGACGCCCAGCGCTTCGCGCATCTCGTCGGACGGGAACCGCAGGAGATAGGGGATGAGCCGGCGCTCGCCCGGATCAAGCGGGCGCACCCGCTCATACGCCGCGGTGGCGACGAGGGCCACATCCGGCCGCCACTGCGCGTCCCACAAGGCGCGGGAGATGAGCTGCACGAGGTCGCCGGCCTGCCAATCGGTGCCCGAGGCGTCCAGGTCGAGCAGGTAGACGATAGGCCCGTTAACGAGAAAGTTGTGCCGCGCCACGTCGTGATGGGCCACCGCGCCGAAGAGGCCAACATCGCGCTGGCTGTAGGCGATCAGGGCCGGGACGGGCAAATAGGCGAGCCCCGCCTCCGCCTCGCGGAGGATGACCGCCCCGGTTTCAGCGATCCAGCGGGCGATGGGGCTTTTGCCGGGTTGCGCCGAGGCCTGGCGATACGCGCTCAGGTATTCCCAATAGCGCTCGGTCAGGCGCGACAGGTAGGGGACATCGGATCCGCGGCGAAGGGACCAGGCATGAACCGCCGCGCGGTGAAACGCCGCCAGCGTCTCCGCCACGCGGGCCAGCTCGCGTTCGTTCTCGTAGACCGCCGGTCGCCCGGGAAGGCGCGGCATCACCACCCACCGCTGTCCGCCCGCCTCCCAGTAGGGCTTGCCGTCTTGGGTCAACAGGAGTGTGATCGTACGCCGAAACCCGTTGGCACGGACGTGGGTCAGCAGGTGGTGCAGGCGGTCGACGGGAAAGCGAAGGGAATAGGCCTTGAGGACGTACGCCTGGCCGCTCGAATCTTCGGCAAACACCACCTTCTCCGTTTCGCGCCCCGAGACAAGACGCAGGCCAAAGGCATCGCCGACCTCCCGCCAGGTTACCCGGACCATGGCCGCGTCCCCCGCATCCGCACGGCCTCAGCTGTCCTCGCTGTCCTCCGCATACGCCTCCCACAACGTCGGCGTATGGTAGAGCGTGGACGGCAGCGGATGCAAAAGCGGTTGCGGCGGCAAAGGAAACGGCACGGACGACGACACCGATCCGTAAACGCCGCCCCAACCGGTCACGGGTGACCACGGCCAGCCATACCATCCGTAGGGGTCGGCCATGGGCAGCGGATACGCCGGAAGGGGAGACGTCGGGGGAACAAATGCCGCCGCCCCATTCCCGTAGCCATGGGGACTCGGATACGCGTGGGATCCCGCAGGCGTCGACGAGGAGGGCTCCGCATCCGCGGTTGGGGGCCCCGCAGACGACGGCGCGTACGCCTCCCCGTCATGAATCAGCGGGGCGTAATCTGACCCGTCGGCATGAGAGGGTTCCGACTTTTCGACCCCGACGCGATTCTCGTCGGCCGCAGGCCTTTCCGCCGGCGCACTTGCCGGTTCGGCCGCGCGGATCACCCGCCGGCGCACCGGGGCCACGCGCGGCACGGGCACGCGCACCTTTGTACCCGGGGGGAGGGCTTCGGCCGGACCGATCTGGGGGTTAGCCCGGCACAGCGCCGGAAGGTCGACGCGGTACAGCCGGGCGATCTTCGTCAGCGTCTCCCCGCCGCTGGCGATATGCAGTTTCAAGGCGTCCTCCTCCTTTCTGGGCACCGTCACTCCATCTTATGCAGGAGCGGCGGTTTTGCCTCGAAAGGAGCGCGATGCGTTTCGGTCAGCTCACCTGCCTGGCCGCCTCGGGATAGACGGGCGTGCCGTCGACGCGCACCCGGCGGCGGAAGGCCTCCGTCAGCCTGCGGGTGATGGGCCCAGGGACGCCGCTGCCAATCGTGCGGCCGTCCACCTCCACGACGGCGATGATCTCGGCCGCCGTTCCCGTCAAGAACACTTCGTCGGCCACGTAAACGTCATGGCGCGTGAATGGCTCTTCTTTGACGGTATAGCCCAACTCTTGCGCCAATTCCATCACCACCTGGCGGGTGATCCCTTCGAGGGCCCCGAGATAAGCGGGAGGCGTGCACAGAACGCCGCGGCGCACGATGAAGATGTTGTCGCCCGATCCCTCCGCTACATACCCGTCCTGGTTGAGCGTCAGCGCCTCGGCCACGCCGGCCAGGTTCGCCTCGATCTTGATAAGGACGTTGTTCAGGTAGTTGAGGGATTTGATTTTGGGGTTGAGGGCATCGGGGGCGTTGCGCCGCGTCGGCACGGTGATGACGCGGATGCCCTGTTCGTAGAGCTCCTTCGGCCACAGCCGGATCTGGCTGACGATGATGATCACCTGCGGCCGGCTGCACGTGCGCGGGTCAAGCCCGAGGTCGCCCACCCCGCGGGAGACGATAAGGCGGATGTACGCGTCGCGCAGACCGTTTCGCCGTACCGATTCGACGACAGCCGCCTCCATCTCCTCCGGCGTCATGGGAATGTCGAGGAGGATCGACTTGGCCGAGTCGTACAGCCGTTTGATGTGGTCGCGCAGGCGAAAGACGACGCCGTCGTACACGCGAATGCCTTCAAACACACCGTCGCCGTAGAGAAATCCGTGATCAAACACCGACACCTTCGCCTCGTCGCGGGAAACGAACTCCCCGTTCATGTAGATCCACTCGCTCATGCCCTCCGCCTCCTACCCGTTGTTTTTTGAATTTGTTGAAAATTAAAATCAACAAGAGAGGGCTTCTGCGGAATGCCACTTTTTTGTACACTTGCTACGTCATACCGCAGAAGCTCCGCTCTCTTTCCCTCATGGTGAGGTTAGAATTTAGGCTCATTATACGAAGAAGAAGAAGGCGCGTCAACGGCCGTCCGGCTCTACGCTAAAAAGTGTGGATGCCAAGAAGGAAAAAGGCGGTCAGCGAGCCAAGGG
>NZ_BMOF01000028.1 GCF_014646935.1 Calditerricola satsumensis
AGTGATTGCGTCTCCTTGCAATGGCGTTTTTCTTTGCGATATAATAGTGGACGTTGGTCGTGGGATGGGTGGCGATGAAGCGGAAGGTTGCCGACACACCCGGCCCCATTGCCATGACGGGTGGTCGGGGAATTTCCGTAGAGCGGGCGAAAACGGGAAACTGGGCGATGAAGGAGGGGACACATCATGGCAAAAGCGAAGCAAAAAATCCGCATCCGGCTGAAGGCGTACGATCACCGCATTCTCGATCAGTCGGCGGAGAAGATTGTGGAAACGGCAAAGCGTTCCGGGGCGAGCGTGTCGGGGCCGATTCCGCTGCCGACGGAGCGCACGGTGTTTACGATTTTGCGGTCGCCGCACAAGCACAAGGATTCCCGCGAGCAGTTTGAAATGCGCACGCACAAGCGCCTGATCGACATCCTCAATCCCACGCCGCAAACCGTTGATGCGCTGATGCGCCTGGACCTGCCGTCGGGCGTGGACATCGAGATCAAGCTGTGATGGGACGGGCGATTCAAGGAGGTGGCTGAAGGTGGCGGACGTGAAAGGGATTCTGGGCAAGAAGCTCGGCATGACGCAAGTGTTTACCGAAGACGGCAACGCGATCCCGGTGACGGTCATCCAAGCGGGCCCGTGCGTTGTGTTGCAGAAGAAGGACAAGGAGAACGACGGCTACGAAGCCATCCAGCTCGGCTTTGAAGACAAGAAGCTGTCGCGGGCCAACAAGCCGGAAATCGGCCACGCGAAGAAGGCCGGCACGACGCCGAAAAAGTTCATCCGCGAGATCCGCGGCGTCGACCTGAGCAAGTACGAAGTCGGCCAGGAAGTGCGCGTGGACATCTTCTCCCCGGGTGAGCGCGTCGACGTTGTCGGCACCTCGAAAGGGAAAGGCTTCACCGGCGCCATCAAGCGGCACAACCAGGCACGCGGTCCGATGGCCCACGGTTCGAAGTACCATCGCGGCCCGGGTTCGATGGGTTCCATCGCGCCGAACCGCATCTTCAAGAACCAGACAATGCCGGGGCGCATGGGCAACGAGCGGGTGACGATCCAGAACCTCGAAATCGTGAAGGTGGATCCGGAGCGCAACCTGCTCCTCGTGAAGGGTTCGGTTCCGGGCATCGTGAACAGCTACCTGGTGATCAAGTCCACGGTGAAGAAAGGGAAGTAAGCGGTAACGACCGCGGAAAGGAGGATCCCCCATGCCCAAGGTCGCACTGTACAACATGGAAGGGGCCCAGATTGGCGAGATTGAGCTGTCCGACGCCGTGTTCGGCATCGAGCCGCATGTGCATGTGCTTCACCAGTATGTCGTCATGCAGCAGGCATCCGAACGGCGTGGCACCCACTCCACGAAAACCCGCAGCGAGGTGCGGGGCGGTGGCCGCAAACCGTGGCGGCAAAAAGGGACGGGCCGTGCGCGTCACGGCAGCATTCGCGCGCCGCAATGGGTGGGCGGCGGCACGGTGCACGGGCCCAAGCCGCGCGCGTACGGGTTCAAGCTGCCGAAGAAGGTGCGCCGGCTGGCGATGAAGTCGGCCCTGTCGGCCAAGGTGCGCGACGGCGAGCTGATCGTTCTCGACAAGCTGGCCTTTGAAAAGCCGAAGACGAAGAACATGGTGGCCGTTCTGAAGAACCTGAACGTCGACCGCAAGGCCCTGGTGGTCGGCGGCGAGTTTGACGAGACGGTGTGGCTGTCGGCGCGCAACATTCCGGGCGTGAAGTACCTGGCGGCCCACAAGATCAACGTGCTCGACGTGCTGCGCCACGACAAGCTGATCATGACACAGGACGCGGTGGCCAAAGTGGAGGAGGTGCTAAGCAAATGAAGGACCCGCGGGACATCATCAAGCGTCCGATCATCACCGAGAAAAGCACCGACCTGATGGCCGACAAGAAGTACGTGTTTGAAGTGGATCTGAACGCCAACAAGATCGAGATCAAGAAGGCGGTCGAGGCCATTTTCGGCGTCAAGGTGGCCAAGGTGAACACGATGCGCGTCAAGCCGAAGAAGACCCGCTTTGGCCGCTTCGTCGGGCGCACGAAAGAGTGGAAGAAAGCGATCGTGACGCTCACGCCGGACAGCAAACCGATTGAAATCTTCGAGAACGTGTAACGGACAGAGTCGCAAGAAGGAGGGAACGGGCGATGGGCATCAAGAAGTTTAAGCCGACCTCTCCGGGGGTCCGGCAGATGACGGTGTCCACCTTTGAGGAGATCACCACGGACAAGCCGGAAAAATCCCTGCTCGTGCCGCTGAAAAAGCACGCCGGTCGCAACAACCAGGGGCGCATCACCGTGCGCCATCGCGGCGGCGGGCACAAGCGCATGTATCGCATCATCGACTTCAAGCGCGACAAGGACGGCATTCCGGGGAAAGTGGCCACGATCGAGTACGACCCGAACCGTTCGGCGCGCATCTGCCTGATCCATTACCGCGATGGCGAAAAGCGCTACATTCTCCATCCGGTCGGGCTGAAAGTGGGCGACATCGTCATGTCCGGTCCGGACGCCGACATCAAGGTGGGCAACGCCCTGCCGCTGGAGAAGATTCCGGTCGGCACGACGATCCACAACATTGAGCTGAAGCCGGGCAAGGGCGGTCAGCTGGTTCGCGCTGCGGGGGCGGCCGCGCAGGTGGTGGGCCGCGACGGCGACTACGTCATTGTGCGCCTCACGTCCGGCGAGATCCGCAAGATCCACAAGAACTGCCGCGCCACCATCGGCCAGGTGGGCAACCTCGACCATGAGAACATCACCCTCGGCAAGGCGGGCCGCGCGCGCTGGCTCGGTCGTCGTCCGGCGGTGCGCGGTTCGGCGATGAACCCGGTCGATCACCCGCACGGCGGTGGCGAAGGGAAGGCGCCGATCGGCCGCAAGCATCCGGTTACCCCGTGGGGCAAGCCGACGCTGGGCTACAAGACGCGCAAGAAGAACAACCCGAGCGACAAGTTCATCATTCGCCGCCGCAAGAAGTGAGCCGCGCGTGGCATGACGGCCTGACGCGAAAGGAGGAGAAACGATGGGTCGCAGCCTGAAGAAAGGTCCCTTTGCCGACGAACATCTGCTCAAGAAGATTCGCGAGCTGAACGAGAAAGGGGAAAAGCGGGTCATCAAGACGTGGTCCCGCCGCTCGACGATCTTCCCCGAATTCGTTGGCCACACCATTGCGGTCTACGACGGCCGCAAGCACGTGCCGGTGTACATCACCGAGGACATGGTCGGGCACAAGCTCGGCGAATTCGCGCCGACGCGGACGTTCCGCGGTCACGCCGGCGACGACAAGAAGACGAAGAAGTAACGGCGACGCGCCGTGAGAGGAGGGTTCGGTCATGGAAGCTCGCGCCATTGCGCGCTACGTGCGCATTGCGCCGCGCAAGGCTCGCCTGGTCGTTGACCTGATTCGCGGCAAGGACGTGGGCGAGGCGTTCGCCATCCTGCGCCACACACCGAAGAAGGCTGCTCCGATCGTCGAAAAGCTCCTGAAGTCGGCGATCGCCAACGCGGAGCACAACCACAACATGGATCCGAAGAAGCTCTACATCAGCAAGATCTACGTCGACGAAGGGCCGACGATGTACCGCATCCGGCCGCGCGCCCAAGGTCGGGCCTACCGCATTCGCAAGCGGACCAGCCACATCACCGTCGTGGTGGCGGAAAAGCAGCCGAAGAAGGCGGCGCCGAAGGACGAACATCCGAACGCAGATGCGAACGCGGAGAAGAACCAAGAGGCGCAAAAGAAGGAGGGATAACGCGTGGGTCAGAAGGTAAGCCCCGTTGGCCTGCGGATCGGCATCATTCGCGACTGGCAATCCCGTTGGTACGCGGAGAAGGATTACGCGGAGCTGCTGCATGAGGACATCAAGATTCGCGATTACCTGAAGAAGCGCCTGAAGGACGCGGCCGTGTCGACGATCGAGATCGAACGGGCCGCCAACCGCGTCAACATCACCATCCACACGGCCAAGCCGGGGATGGTGATCGGCAAGGGCGGCGCGGAAGTGGAAAACCTGCGCAAAGAGCTGACCCAGCTGACGAACAAGCGCGTGCACATCAACATCCACGAGATCAAGCAGCCCGATCTTGACGCGCAGCTGGTCGCCGAGAACATCGCCCGCCAGATCGAAAACCGCATCTCCTGGCGCCGCGCGATGAAGCAGGCCATCCAGCGGGTCATGCGCGCGGGGGCCAAAGGCGTTAAGACGCAGGTGAGCGGCCGTCTCGGGGGCGCGGAAATCGCCCGCACTGAAGGCTACAACGAGGGGACGGTCCCGCTGCACACGCTGCGCGCCGACATCGACTACGGGTTTGCGGAAGCCCACACCACGTACGGCCGCATCGGGGTGAAGGTGTGGATCTATCGCGGCGACGTCCTGCCGAAGAAAAAGCAGGCCCAAGAGCAAGCGGCTGAGGAAGGGGGCAAGTAACCATGTTGATGCCGAAGCGCGTCAAGTACCGCAAGGAGCAGCGCGGCCGCATGAAGGGGCGCGCGAAAGGCGGCACGACCATCGCCTTTGGGGAATACGGTTTGCAGGCCCTGGAACCGGCGTGGATCACCAACCGGCAAATTGAGGCGGCTCGTATCGCCTTGACGCGCTACATCCGCCGCGGCGGGAAAGTGTGGATCAAGATCTTCCCGCACAAGCCGGTGACGGCGAAGCCCCTCGAAGTGCGGATGGGAAGCGGGAAAGGTTCTCCGGAAAAGTGGGTCGCGGTGGTCAAGCCCGGCAAGATCCTGTTCGAGCTGGCCGGCGTTTCGGAGGACGTCGCCCGCGAAGCGATGCGGCTTGCCGCTCACAAGCTGCCCATCAAGTGCAAGTTCGTGAAACGCGAAGATTTGGGTGGTGAGCAGCAATGAAGATGAAGGCGAGCGACTTCCGGAACATGACCACGGCGGAAATCGAAAAGAAAATCCGCGAGCTGAAAGAGGAGCTGTTCAACCTCAACTTCCAGAAAGCGACGGGTCAGCTGGAGAACCCGGCCCGCATCCGCGAAATCCGCAAGGCCATCGCGCGGGCGAAGACGGTTCTCCGTGAGCGGGAACTGGGCATTCGCTAATCGAGAGGAGGGGTTTCGGTGGCTCAACAAGAGCGTGGCAAGCGCAAAGTGCTGGTCGGCAAAGTGGTCAGCGACAAAATGGACAAATCGATCGTCGTGCTCGTTGAGACCTACAAGCGTCATCCGCTCTACAAAAAGCGGGTGCTGCGTTCCAAGAAGTACATGGCCCACGACGAGCACAACGAAGCCAGGATCGGCGACGTGGTGAAGATCATGGAAACGCGGCCGCTGTCGAAGCGGAAGCGTTGGCGCTTGGTGGAGATTTTGGAGCGGGCGTCGGCGGAAGACCGGGCGGCGCTGGTGGAAGAGCAGCCCGAACCGGCTGACGAAGCGCTGGCCCAAGTCGAATAACGCACGGCAAGGAGGGTGAAGGACGATGATTCAACCGCAAACGCGGCTGGTGGTGGCGGACAACTCCGGCGCGCGGGAAATCATGTGCATTCGCGTGCTGGGCGGTTCGAATCGCCGCTATGCGAACATTGGCGACGTCATTGTCGCATCGGTCAAGCAAGCGACGCCCGGTGGCGTTGTCAAGAAGGGGGACGTCGTGAAGGCGGTCATCGTTCGTTCCAAGCGCGGCGTGCGTCGCCCGGACGGCTCGTACATTCGCTTTGACGACAACGCGGCGGTGCTCATCCGCGAGGACAAAAGCCCCCGCGGCACGCGGATCTTCGGCCCGGTGGCGCGGGAACTGCGCGAGAAAGACTTCATGAAGATCATCTCCCTCGCACCGGAAGTGCTCTAAAGCGGCGAGCGGACGCAAAGGAGGTGCCGAGCGATGTCTCAACCGAAGCTGCACGTGAAAACCGGCGACCTGGTGATGGTCATCGCGGGCAAGGACAAGGGCAAGAAGGGGCGCATTCTGAAGGCTTTCCCGAAAAAGCAGCGCGTGCTGGTGGAAGGCGTCAACCTGGTCAAGAAGCATGTCCGTCCCTCCCCGGACAACCCGCAGGGCGGCATCATCACCGTCGAAGCGCCCATCCACGTGTCCAACGTGATGCCCATCGATCCGAAGACGGGTCAACCGACGCGCGTGGGGTACAAAATTCTCGAGAACGGCAAGAAGGTGCGCATCGCCAAGAAGTCGGGTGCGGTGCTCGACTGACGGAGCTTGAGAGAGAAAGGAGGGTCCCGACATGGGTGCACGGCTGAAGGAGAAGTATCTCAACGAAGTGGTTCCGGCTTTGATGAAAAAATTTGGTTACCGCAACGTGATGGAAGTGCCGAAGATCGAAAAAGTGGTCATCAACATGGGCGTCGGCGAAGGGGCCCAGAATCCCAAGGCCATCGACGGCGCGGTCGAAGACCTGACGCTCATCGCCGGCCAAAAGCCGATCGTGACGCGGGCCAAGAAATCGATTGCCGGTTTCAAGATCCGCCAGGGGCATCCCATCGGGGTGAAGGTGACCCTGCGCGGCGATCGCATGTACCACTTCCTCGACAAGCTGTTCCACGTGGCGCTGCCCCGCGTGCGCGACTTCCGCGGCGTGTCGCCCCGCTCCTTCGACGGGCGCGGCAACTACAACCTGGGGCTGAGGGAGCAGCTCATCTTCCCGGAGATCGACTACGACAAGGTCGACAAGATCCGCGGGATGGACATCGCCATTGTGACGACGGCGAAGACGGACGAAGAGGCGCGGGAGCTTCTCGCGCAGCTCGGCATGCCGTTCCGCAAACAATAATCGAGAGGGAAAAAGGAAAAAGGAGGGATTGACGTGGCTCGCAAAGCGCTGATCGTCAAGTCCAAGCGGAAGCCGAAGTTCAAGGTGCGCGCCTACACCCGCTGCGAGCGGTGCGGCCGTCCGCACTCCGTGTACCGGAAGTTTAAGCTGTGCCGGATTTGCCTGCGCGAACTGGCGTACAAGGGCCAAATCCCGGGCCTGAAAAAGGCGAGCTGGTAAGCCCCCGAGCAGGGAAGGAGGTAGCTACCCATGGTGATGACCGATCCCATTGCCGATATGCTCACGCGCATCCGGAACGCCAACATGGTCCGCCATGACATGGTGGAGGTTCCGGCGTCCAAGCTGAAGCGCGAAATCGCCGAGATCCTGAAGCGGGAAGGCTTCATCCGCGACGCGGAATACATTGACGACGGCAAGCAGGGCATCCTGCGCATCTTCCTCAAGTACGGCCCCAACAACGAGCGCGTGATCACCGGGATCAAGCGGATCTCCAAGCCGGGGCTGCGCGTGTACGCGAAAAAAGACGAGATCCCGCGCGTGCTGGGCGGCCTCGGGATCGCCATCCTCTCCACGTCCAAGGGCGTCATGACGGACAAGGAAGCGCGGAAGGCGAACGTGGGCGGCGAAGTGATCTGCTACGTGTGGTAACGGACGAGACGAACGGAGGTGTCAGGCATGTCCCGTGTAGGTCGGAAACCGGTCGTCATCCCCGAGGGGGTCGAGGTGACGATCAACGGTCAGGAAGTGACCGTCAAAGGCCCGAAGGGGACGCTTACCCGCACGTTTCACAAGGACATGACGATCAAAAAAGAAGGCAACCAGATTATCGTGGAGCGCCCCTCGGACGACAAATTCCACAAGGCGCTGCACGGCACGACGCGGAGCCTTCTCGCCAACATGATCGAAGGGGTCACGAAGGGCTACAGCAAAACCCTTGAGCTGGTCGGCGTCGGCTACCGCGCGGCGAAGACGGGCAAGAACGTGACGCTGAACGTCGGCTACTCCCATCCGGTGGTCGTCGAGCCGGACCCGGGCATCGAGCTGGAAGTGCCGGAGCAAACGAAGATCGTCGTCAAGGGCATCGACAAGGAAGCCGTGGGGCAGATGGCGGCCAAGATCCGCAAGATCCGCGAGCCCGAGCCGTATAAGGGCAAGGGGATCAAGTACATCGACGAGGTCATTCGCCGCAAGGAAGGCAAGAAGGGCAAGTAACACGCATCGCGTAGGCAGGGGTAGGAAAGGAGTGAACGTCGCATGATCCAAAAGCCGAGTCGGAACGAGCTGCGCAAAAAGCGTCATCTGCGCGTGCGCAAGAAGGTGTTCGGCACGCCGGAGCGACCGCGGCTGAACGTGTTCCGGTCCAACAAGCACATCTACGCGCAAATCATTGACGACCTGAAAGGTCACACGCTTGTGGCGGCGTCGACGCTGGACAAGGAGCTGCGCGACCAGATCGAAAACGGCGGCAACGTGGAGGCGGCGGCCAAGGTTGGCGCCCTGGTGGCCAAGCGGGCTCTCGAGAAGGGAATCACCAAGGTGGTCTTTGATCGCGGCGGGTACAAGTACCACGGCCGTGTGAAGGCGCTGGCCGAGGCGGCGCGCGAGGCGGGCCTCGAATTCTGATCGATGTCGGCAAAGGAGGGACCAACATGCGCATTGACCCCAGCAAACTTGAGCTGGAAGAGAAAGTTGTGCAAATCAACCGCGTGGCCAAAGTGGTGAAGGGCGGCCGTCGCTTTAGCTTCAGCGCCCTGGTGGTCGTCGGCGATCGAAACGGCCATGTGGGCTTCGGCCTGGGGAAGGCGGCGGAAGTGCCGGACGCCATCCGCAAGGGGATCGAGGCGGCGAAGAAGAACCTGATCAAGGTGCCGCTGCGCGGGACGACCATTCCCCACGAAGCGATCGGCCACTTTGGCGCGGGGAAGGTGCTGATCAAACCGGCCGCTCCGGGTACGGGGGTTATTGCCGGCGGTCCGGTGCGCGCGGTGCTGGAGCTGGCCGGCATCACCGACGTGCTCTCCAAGTCGCTGGGCTCCAACAATGCCATCAACATGGTGCGGGCGACGATGGACGCCCTCCAGCAGCTGCGCACGCCGGAGCAGGTCGCGAAGCTGCGCGGGAAAACGGTTCAGGAACTGCTCGGATAAGGGGGGAACGATGGTGGCGAAGAAGCTCGCAATCACCCTCAAGCGCAGCCTGATCGGCCGCCCCGAGAAGCATCGGGTGACGGTGCGGACGCTGGGGCTGCGGAAGTTGCACCAGACGGTGGTGCATGACGACAACCCGGCCATCCGCGGCATGATCAACCAGGTGCGCCATCTCGTCGAGGTTAAGGAGATCGACGCGTAACGCGAACCCCATTGCCCAAAAGGCTCAGGAGGTGTGACCATGAAACTGCACGAACTGAAACCGGCTCCGGGATCCCGCAAGCGGAAGAAGCGCGTGGGCCGCGGTACCTCGAGCGGCCACGGGAAGACGGCCACCCGCGGGACGAAAGGGCAGTGGGCCCGCTCAACGGTGCGTCCCGGGTTTGAAGGCGGGCAGACGCCGCTGTATCGCCGGCTGCCCAAGCGCGGGTTCACCAATCCGATGCGCAAGGAGTACGCCATCGTCAACGTCGAGGCCCTCAATCGCTTTCCCGAGGGCACGGTGGTGACGCCGGAACTCTTGGTGGCGGAAAAGCTGGTCAAAAACGTGAAGGACGGCATCAAGATCTTGGGCGACGGCGAGCTGAAGGTGAAGCTGACGGTCCAGGCCCACAAGTTCTCCCGTTCGGCGATCGAGAAGATTGAGGCTGCCGGTGGCAAGGCCGAGGTGGTCTGATGTTCCGGACGCTCGCCAACATCATGCGGGTGGAGGATCTGCGGCGGAAGATCCTCTTCACGCTGGCCATGCTGGTCGTCTTCCGCATTGGCAGCTTCATCCCCGTTCCCAACATCAATGTCGAGCTCCTTGAGGCGTGGAGCGAGCAGAACCGCGTCTTCGGGTTCTTCAACACCTTCACCGGCGGCGCCCTGCAAAACTTCTCCATCTTCGCCATGGGCGTCATGCCGTATATCACGGCGGCCATCATCGTGCAGCTCTTGTCGATGGACGTCGTGCCGAAGTTCGCCCAATGGGCGCGGGAAGGGGAAGCGGGGCGGCGCAAGCTGGCCCAGTACACCCGGTACTTTACGGTGGTCATCGCCCTGATCCAGTCGACGGGGATGGCCATCGGGTTTAACAACCTGGTGCCGGGGCTCGTCATTGACCCCGACGTGCCCACCTATGCGCTCATCGCGTTGGTCCTGACGGCCGGCACCATCTTTCTGATGTGGCTGGGCGAGCAGATCACGGAGAAGGGGATCGGCAACGGCATCTCGATTCTCATCTTTGCCGGGATTGTGGCCGGGATTCCCGATGGCCTTCGCGCCATCTACGCCTCGGAGTTCGTGCAGGCCGGCGATCGGCTCTTCTTGAGCATCCTCAAGATGGTCGCCGTGCTGATCGGTGTCCTGCTGGTGGTCGTCGGGGTGATCTTCGTCCAGCAAGGGGTGCGCAAGATCCCGGTCCAGTACGCCAAGCGCGTGGTCGGCCGCCGCATGTACGGCGGGCAGTCGACGCACATCCCGATCAAGGTGAACGCCGCGGGCGTGATCCCGGTGATCTTTGCCATCTCGCTCCTCATCTTCCCGCCGACGATCGCCCAGTTCTGGGCCGGTGCGCCGGTGGCGGACTGGATCATCCGCAACTTTGACTACCGCGCCCCGCTCGGCATGTTCCTGTACGTGCTCTTGATCATCGGGTTCACCTACTTCTATACCTTTGTCCAGATCAACCCGGTGCAGATGGCCGAAAACCTGAAGAAGTACGGGGGGTACATCCCCGGCATTCGCCCGGGGCAGGCGACCTCGGCCTATCTCACGCGGGTGCTCAACCGCATCACGCTGTTTGGCGCGCTGTTCTTGGCGGCGATTTCCATCCTGCCGGTCTTCTTCACGGCGGTGGCCAACCTGCCGGCCAGCGTGCAGATCGGGGGGACGGCCCTGCTCATCGTCGTTGGCGTGGCGCTGGAGACGATGAAGCAGATCGAAAGCCAGCTCATCAAACGCCACTACAAGGGGTTCATCCGGTAACGAGCCCCGGGGTATGGAGGGATACGGGTGAACATCGTGTTCATGGGGCTTCCGGGAGCCGGGAAAGGGACGCAGGCGGAACGGATCGTGGCCACCTTCGGCATCCCCCACATTTCCACCGGCGACATGTTTCGCCAGGCCGTGCGCGAGGGGACGCCGCTGGGGCTGAAGGCCAAGGAATACATGGACAAGGGGCTCCTGGTGCCGGACGAGGTGACGGTGGGCATCGTCCGCGAGCGCCTCAGCCAAGGCGACTGCGCCAAGGGCTTTCTCCTTGACGGCTTCCCGCGCACGGTGCCCCAGGCGGAAGCCCTCGACGCGACGCTTGCGGAAATGGGACGGCGTTTGGATCACGTCATCTACCTCGATGTGCGCAAGGAAACGCTGCTGGCGCGCCTGACCGGCCGGCGCATCTGCCGCCAGTGCGGGGCCACCTACCATGTGGTCTTCAACCCGCCGCGCCAGGAAGGCGTGTGCGACAAGTGCGGCGGCGAGCTGTACCAGCGGGACGACGACAAGGAAGAGACGGTGGCGACGCGCCTCGAGGTCAACCTGACGCAGACGGAGCCGCTCCTCGCCTATTACGAGGAGAAGGGCCTGCTGCGGCGCGTCAACGGGGAACAGGAGATTGATGCCGTGTTTGCCGACATTGCCCGGATTTTGCGGGGGTAAGGAGCGGCGATGATCATCCTGAAATCGGAGGCCGAGCTGAAGATTATGCGGGAGGCCGGGCGCATCGTCGCCGAAACGCACCGACTCCTCGCCAAAGCCATTCGCCCGGGGGTTACGACGAAGGAGCTCGACGAGATGGCGGAGGACTACATCCGCCGGCGCGGCGCCATTCCGTCGTTCAAAGGCTACAACGGGTTTCCGGCCAGCATTTGCGCGTCGGTCAACGACGAGCTCGTGCACGGGATTCCCTCGGACCGCAAGCTGAAGGAAGGCGACATCATCAGCATCGACATCGGTGCCCAATTGGACGGTTACCACGGCGATTCGGCATGGACCTACGCCGTCGGCGACATCTCCGACGAAGCGAAGCGACTGCTTCGGGTGACGGAAGAGTCGCTGTACAAAGGGATCGCGCAGGTTCGGCCCGGGGCGCGGCTGTCGGACATTTCCCACGCCATCCAGACCCACGTCGAGGCGGCGGGGTTCTCGGTCGTCCGCGAGTATGTGGGGCATGGAATTGGGCAAAGCTTGCACGAAGAGCCCCAAATTCCCAATTACGGACCGCCCGGACGCGGCCCGCGCCTCAAGCCGGGCATGGTGCTGGCCATCGAGCCGATGGTCAACGCGGGCCAGCGGTACGTCCGCACGCGGGAGGACAACTGGACGGTGGTCACGGCGGACGGCTCGCTGTGCGCCCATTTCGAGCACACCGTCGCCGTGACCGACAGCGGCTACGAGATCTTGACGCTCCCCTGAGGTGACGGTGCCCATGGCCGAAGAGATGCCATCCTTTGAAGTTGGGCAAATCGTGCGCTCTCTCCGCGGGCGGGACGCGGGGCGGCTCGCGGTGGTCATCCGCATCGAAGGCGACCGCTTCGTGTGGATCGCCGACGGAGACCGGCGCACGTTCGACCGGCCAAAGAAGAAGAACCGCATTCACCTCGAACCGTTCGACTACATTTCGCCCGAGGTGCGGCGGAGCCTGGAGGAGACCGGACGCGTGACGAACGGAAAGCTCCGCCACGCGATCAAGACGTTCCTCGACGCGCATCCCGAATACCGAACGGAAGGAGAGGATGCCGATGGCGAAGGATGATGTCATTGAAGTGGAAGGGACGGTCATCGAGCCGCTTCCCAACGCGATGTTTCGCGTGGAACTGGACAATGGGCACAAGGTGTTGGCCCACGTTTCCGGGAAGATCCGCATGAACTTCATCCGCATTCTTCCCGGCGACCGGGTCACCGTGGAACTGTCGCCGTACGACTTGACGCGCGGCCGGATCACGTACCGGTACAAGTGAGGCGGCCAGACACGCGAAAAAGGAGGGTTCTGCCATGAAGGTCCGTCCATCGGTGAAGCCCATTTGCGAAAAGTGCAAGGTGATTCGCCGCAAAGGCGTCGTTCGGATCATTTGCGAAAACCCGAAGCACAAGCAGCGCCAAGGCTAAATCCACAACAGGGAGGGAACGCGTTCCATGGCACGGATTGCGGGTGTTGACCTGCCGCGCGACAAGCGCATTGAAATCGCCCTGACATACATCTACGGCATCGGCCGGACCACGTCGAAGAAGATCCTCGAGGCGACCGGCGTCAACCCGGACACGCGCGTGCGCGACCTGACCGAAGAAGAGGTCTCCAAGCTGCGCGACTACATCGACAAGAACCTGAAGGTGGAAGGCGACCTGCGTCGGGAAGTGGCGATGAACATCAAGCGGCTCATCGACATCGGCTGCTATCGCGGCATTCGCCATCGCCGTGGCCTGCCGGTGCGCGGGCAGCGGACGCGGACGAACGCCCGGACGCGCAAAGGGCCGCGCAAGACGGTGGCCAACAAGAAGAAGTAACGCCTAGGACAAGGAGGTATGCCTGATGGCCAAGCGGAAAGCGACGACGACCCGGGTTCGCCGCCGCGATCGGAAGCAGTTCGAGCAGGGCATTGCCCACATCAAGTCGACCTTCAACAACACCATCGTGACGATCACCGATCCGCAGGGCAACACCATCGCCTGGGCCAGCGCCGGGACGATGGGCTTCAAGGGGTCGCGGAAGAGCACGCCGTTTGCGGCGCAGATGGCGGCGGAAGCGGCGGCCAAGGCGGCCATGGAGCACGGGATGAAGACGGTTGAGGTGCAGGTGAAAGGCCCGGGGGCCGGCCGGGAAGCGGCCATCCGTTCGCTGCAAGCCGCCGGGCTGGAAGTGAGCGTCATCAAGGACGTCACGCCGATTCCGCACAACGGGTGCCGTCCGCCGAAGCGCCGTCGGGTCTAACGGGTTTAGCGGGGATGCCGTCATCCCATACTGGTGGAAGAACGAAAAGCCAGCGCACGCCGCTCCGGCACGACCGGGTGCCTCCCGCCGGAGGATGCGCCCGGCGCAGGAGAGGCACCCGTTGAAGGAGGGTTCGCCACCGATGATCGAAATCGAAAAGCCGAAGATTGAGGTCGTCGAGGTGAGCGAGGACGGCCGATACGGCAAGATCGTCGTCGAGCCGCTGGAACGGGGATACGGGACGACGCTCGGGAACTCGCTGCGTCGCATCTTGCTGTCCTCGCTTCCCGGCGCGGCGATCACGAGCGTGCAGATCGACGGCGTGCTGCACGAGTTCTCCACGATCGAGGGGGTCTTGGAGGACACCACCCAGATCATCCTCAACCTGAAGAACCTGACCCTCAAGATCCATTCCGACGAGGAGAAGATCCTCGAGATCGATGCCGTCGGCGAAGGCGAGGTGAAGGCGGGGGACATCCGCCACGACAGCGACGTGGAGATTTTGAACCCCGACCTCCACATCGCCACCCTGGCCGAAGGGGCGCGCCTGTCCATGCGCATGACGGCCAAGCGCGGCCGGGGCTACGTGCCGGCGGAAGGGAACAAGAAGCCGGATCAACCCATCGGCGTCATTCCGATTGATTCGATTTACACGCCGATCCGGCGCGTCAATTACAGCGTGGAGAACACCCGTGTCGGCCAAGTGACGAACTACGACAAGCTCATCCTCGAAGTGTGGACCGACGGCAGCATTCGTCCGGAAGAAGCGGTCAGCCTGGGCGCCAAGATCCTGACCGAACACCTCAACCTGTTTGTCGGCCTGACGCAGAACGCCCAGGACGCGGAGATCATGGTCGAAAAAGAGGACGACAAGACCGAGAAGGTCCTCGACATGCCGATCGAGGAGCTCGATCTCTCCGTGCGCTCCTACAACTGCCTGAAGCGCGCGGGGATCAACACCGTGGGCGAGCTGATCCAAAAAACCGAGGAAGACATGATGAAGGTGCGCAACCTCGGAAAGAAATCGCTTGAAGAGGTGCAGGAGAAATTGGCCGAACTGGGCCTGTCCCTGCGCAAAGACGATTAGAGAAGAGAGGCATTGAAGGAGGGATTCCGCATGCCGGCTGGCAAACTCGGTCGCAAAACGGCGGCCCGTAAGGCCCTGTTTCGCGATCTCGTGACCGACCTCATCATTTACGAGCGGATCAAGACGACGGAAGCGAAGGCCAAACAGGTGCGGTCCATCGCCGAGAAGATGATCACGCTCGCCAAGCGCGGTGACCTGCACGCGCGTCGGCAAGTGGCCGCCTTCGTGCGCAAGGAAGTGGCGGACCCGAGCACGGGGCAGGACGCGATTCAAAAGCTGTTTTCCGACATTGCCCCGCGCTATAAGGAGCGCAACGGCGGCTACACCCGCATCCTGAAGCTGGGGCCGCGCCGGGGCGATGGCGCACCGATGGTGGTTTTGGAACTCGTGGAGTGATCGGGCGGAAAAAGGGTGGACAGGATCCGGTGCCGGTCCGGATTCTGCTTTCTTGCCCTTTTTCTTTTTTCCTTGACCGGAGGTTGGGGCGAAAAGGGGGAGGGGCGCGTGCAAGCGGCGGTCGTGTGTGAAGGGGTGGGGTACGCCTACCCCGCCGGTGGCGACGGCCAGCCGGTGTGGGCCCTGCGCGGCGTGACGCTGACGGTGACGCGCGGCGAATGGGTCGCCATCGTGGGGCCGAACGGCTCGGGCAAGTCGACGCTGGCCAAGCTGGTTGCGGGGCTGCTTTTGCCCGCCGAGGGCCGGGTGACGGTGTGCGGCATTTCCACCGACGACGAATCGCGTTCCGCCGAGCTGCGCCGCCGCGTGGCCATTGTCTTTCAGAATCCGGACAACCAGCTCGTCGCCCCGACGGTGGAGGAGGACGTGGCCTTCGGGCCGGAGAACCTCGGCCTTTCGCCGGAGGAGATTCGCCGCCGTGTCGACGAGGCGCTGCGGGCGACGGGCATAAGCGCGCTGCGCCAGGCCCCGCCGCACCGCCTGTCCGGGGGACAAAAGCAGCGCTTGGCCATCGCCGGGGCGCTGGCCATGGAGCCGGAGGTGCTCGTGCTCGATGAGGCGACGGCGATGCTCGACCCCCAGGGGCGGCGCGAGGTGTGGGCGACGGTGCGCCGCCTGCACCGCGAGCGGGGCCTGACGATCTTGTTCATCACCCACCGCCTCGAGGAGACGCTGGCGGCCGACCGCATTGTCGTGCTGGCCGACGGGCGGATCGTGGTCAGCGGCCCGCCCCGTGCGGTGTACGCCAACCCCGCGCGCCTCGAGGCCCTCGGATTGGACGTCCCGCCGGTGGTGGCGTTGCGCGAGGCGCTGATCCGGCGCGGCCTTCCCCTCTCCCGCGACGTGTTGACGCACGACGAGTTGGTGACGGCCTTATGGAGATTGTGGTCAACGGCTTGACCCACGTGTATGACGCCGGCACCCCCCTGGCGCGGCCGGCCCTTCGCGGGGTGACCTTTCGCCTGCGATCGGGGTCCTTTGTCGGGGTCATCGGCGCCACCGGTTCAGGCAAATCGACGCTCATCCAGCACTTCAACGGGCTTTTGCTGCCGACGGAGGGCGAGGTGCGCGTGGGTGACGTCACCCTGAGGCCCGGAAGCCGCGTTCCGCCCGCGCTGCGCCAGCGGGTGGGGCTGGTCTTTCAGTATCCGGAGCACCAGCTCTTTGCCGAGACGGTGGAGGAGGACGTGGCGTACGGCCCGCGCAACTTCGGCTGGCCCGAGACCCTTGTGCGGAAGCGCGTGCGCGAGGCGCTGGAGGCGGTTGGCCTCGATCCGGACCGCTACGCCCGCCGCTCCCCCTTCGCCTTGAGCGGCGGGGAAAAGCGGCGCGTCGCCCTCGCCGGTGTGCTCGCCGCGCGGCCCGAGGTGCTCGTGCTGGACGAGCCGACGGCGGGTCTCGACCCGCGCAGGCGGAATCAGCTTTTGGCGCTCATCCGGCGGCTGCATCAGGAGGAGGGCCTGACCGTAATCTGGGTGACGCACACGATGGAGGAGGTGGCCGAGCTGGCCGACCATCTCCTCGTGCTGCATGATGGGCGGCTTGTCCTGGAGGGGGCGCCGGCCGAGGTGTTTGCCCGGCGTGAGGTCCTCGCGGCGGCCGGAGTCGACGTGCCCGAGCCGGTGGCCCTCGCCGCCGCGCTCAACCGCTTCCTGGATCCGCCCCTAGCCGAGACGCCGCTCACGGTCGACGCCCTCGCGGCGGCGGTTGCCGAGCGGTTTGCGCAGAGGAGGGGAGGGCGGTGATCGCCGGGCTGCGTCACCTGCCGCTCGGGGCGTATCTGCCGCGCGACTCGGTCGTGCACGCCCTGGATCCGCGCGGCAAGTTCCTCTTTCTGCTTGTGTTTGCGGCGCTGGCCCTTTCCGCGCGGTCGGCGGTCGATTTTGCTGTCCTGTACGGCGCTGTCGTTGGCGCGGCCGGCCTGGCGCGCATTCCGCTGGCGTACCTCGTCCGCGGGCTGCGCCCCGTTCTCTGGTTCTTGGCCTTCACCGCCGCGCTGCACGCCCTGACGACGCGGCAGGGGGCCGTGCTGTGGGCGTGGGGGCCGCTGGCCGTCACCGAGGGCGGGCTGCGCGCGGCGGGCGTGGTGGCGCTGCGCGTGCTGCTTCTTGTGGCGGCCTCGTCGCTCCTGACCCTGACCACCTCGCCGCTGGCCCTGACCGACGGGTTTGCGCGCCTTATGGCCCCGCTGCGCCGCTTCGGCGTTCCGGTGGCCGAGCTGGCCCTGATGATGAGCGTGGCGCTGCGCTTTGTGCCCACGCTGCTCGAGGAGGCCGAGCGCATCGCCCGGGCCCAGGCGGCGCGGGGAGCTGACTTCACGACGGGACCGCTGGCCCGCCGCGCCCAGCACCTCTTGGCCCTGCTCGTTCCCCTGTTTGTCGGGGCGTTTCGCCGGGCCGAAGAGCTGGCCGTGGCCATGGAGGCGCGCGGCTGGCGCGGCGGCGACGGGCGCACGCGCATGCGCCCGCTCGCCTGGACGCGGCGCGACGCGGCGCTGATTCCGCTCGCCGCGCTCCTTGCCGCCGTGGTGTGGTGGGCCTAGAGGACACGGGAAAGGACGGTGTGGGCCATGCGCAAGATTCGCCTGACGGTGAGTTACGACGGGACCGACTTTTCCGGCTTTCAGATTCAACCGAACCGGCGCACGGTGCAAGGGGTCCTTCAAGACGCCCTGGCCAAGCTGACCAAGGCTCCCGTGCACGTTGTCGGCGCCGGGCGTACCGACGCCGGGGTGCACGCCTACGGCCAGGTGGTCCATTTTGAAACGGACAGCCGCATTCCGGTCGACAAGTGGCCGCTCGCCCTCAACGCCGTGTTGCCGCCGGACATTGTCGTGCGGGAGGCCCAGGAGGTGGATCGGGCCTTTCATGCCCGGTATAGCGCCACCGGAAAAACCTACGTCTACCGCGTCGACAACCGGCGGTATCCCGACGTCCTCGCGCGGCGCTACGCCTACCACGTCCCCCACGCCCTCGATGTCGAGCGCATGCGCGCGGCGGCCCGCCATCTCCTCGGTCGGCACGACTTCACGTCCTTCTGCTCGGCCAAAACGACGGTGAAGGGTGACCGCATCCGCCACCTGCGCCGGGCCGACATCGTCGTTCGCGGCCAGGACATCTGGTTCTGCTTTGCCGCCGACGGTTTTCTGTACAACATGGTGCGCATTCTCGTCGGAACGCTGCTGGAGGTGGGCCAGGGGATGCGCGATCCGGAGGCGATCCCGGCCATCCTTGCCGCGCGCGATCGGGCCGCCGCCGGGAAGACCGCGCCGCCCCACGGGCTCGTTCTCTGGTCGGTCTCCTATGGCGATGACGCGCACAACCCCGTTGACTTTGCTTCGATTTTTTAGTATCATCTTGTTTGGTATTTTTCTTTACCCTTTGCCCACGAGCCCCGGTTCACATAGATCGACCCATTCGCATCCTTCGGGAGGGACGACCGATGCGCACGTACATGGCCAAGAAAGGCGAAGTGGAACGCAAGTGGTACGTTGTGGACGCCGCCGGCCAAACCCTGGGCCGACTGGCCAGCCAAGTGGCGGCCATTTTGCGCGGCAAGCACAAGCCGCAGTACACCCCGCATGTCGACACCGGCGATTTCGTCATCGTGATCAACGCCGAGAAAGTGGTCCTCACGGGGAAAAAGCTCGACAAGAAGGTCTATTACCGTCACTCCGGGTATCCGGGCGGCTTGAAGAAGACGACGGCCCGTGAGATGCTGCAGAACAAGCCGGAAGAAATGATTGAGCGCGCCGTTTGGGGCATGCTGCCGAAGAATCGCCTGGGCCGCAAGCTGATCAAGAAGCTGAAAGTGTACCGCGGCAGCGAGCACCCGCATCAGGCGCAAAAGCCCGAAGTGCTGGAACTTCGCTATCAGTAATGGGGAGGGTCTGATCCGTGGCACAGGTTCGGTACTACGGTACGGGTCGTCGGAAAGAGTCGGTCGCCCGCGTGTGGCTGGTTCCCGGTGACGGGAAGGTGACGATCAACAAGCGCAGCCTGGACGACTATTTTGGCGGCTTGGAAACGCTGAAGCTCATCATCAAGCAACCCCTCGTGCTGACGAACACGGCCGACAAATACGACGTCATCGTCAACGTGCGCGGCGGCGGCGTTTCCGGTCAGGCCGGGGCCATTCGCCACGGCATTGCGCGGGCGCTCTTGAAGGTGGATCCCAACTTCCGCCCGGTGCTCAAGAAAGCGGGCTTCCTGACGCGCGACCCGCGGATGGTCGAGCGGAAGAAGTACGGGCTCAAGAAAGCCCGCCGTGCGCCGCAATTCTCCAAGCGCTGACGAAAGCCCCTTTGCCTCTCGCCGATGGGCGAGGGGCTTTTCTCTTTTTTCGCCGCCGCATAAACGCCGCGTTCGCCCCGTATACTGTCACAGGCGAGCGGACAAACCGGCCCATTCGGCGACCTGCGTCCGCCGGCGGGCCGCTTTCGGTTGGGGGGAGGGGGAATGCGCGTGTGGCGGGGACGAGGGTGGGGGATGGCCGCGGTTGTGGCGGTGGTGGCGCTCTGGTTTGGCCTGAACCTGGACCATCGCGATCGCCCGGCGTGGGCGTTGCCCCTGTCCGGCGTGGTCATTGCCGTGGACGCGGGACACGGCGGACCGGACGGGGGAGCCGTCAGCGCCGACGGGGTGACGGAGAAGGATGTCGTTTTGCCGGTGGCCCTTTACCTGCGCGACTTTCTGCAGGAGGCGGGCGCCCTCGTCGTCATGACCCGCGAGACCGACGCCGATCTGGCCGCGCCGGAAACGAAGGGGCTGAGCCGGCGCAAGACGGAGGACCTCTTGGCCCGTGCCCGCTTGGTCAACGAAAAGGGGGCCGACCTCCTCATCAGCGTGCACGCGAACAGCGTCCCCTCGCCGCGCTGGTTTGGGGCGCAAACCTTTTACCATCCGGGGCGCGAAGCCAGCGGGCGGGTGGCGGCCCTCGTGCAGGAGGAGTTGCGTGCCGTGCTGGCCAACACCGACCGGCGGCCGAAGCGGCGGAGCGACCTCTACCTCATCCGCGCCGTCCAGTGCCCGGCCGTGCTGGTGGAGATCGGGTTTCTGTCCCATCCGCGGGAGGCGCGTCTGTTGGCCGACTCGGGATACCAGCGGGCCTTGGCCCTCGCCATTTACCGCGGCGTGCTGCGGTACTATGCGGGGGAGGAGCCGGCTGCCGACGCAAGGGGCGAAGGTTTCCTGTGGTATAATGGGCCCTAGAGCGCAAACGTGCGCAGGCGAACTCTCCCCAAACGAGGTGCTGCCCATGATCACCCGCGAGAGCGTCCTGGAAGCGCTCCGGCATGTGCGCGATCCGGAACTGAACCGCAGCGTCGTCGAGCTCGGCATGGTCCGCGATGTGGTCATCGACGGCGACAGCGTGCGCCTGAGCGTGGTGCTGACCGTGGCCGGCTGTCCCTTGAAGGCCCGTATCGAAGAGGATGTGGTCAACACGATCAAACAGCTCGGCGCCAAGGAGGTGCATGTCACCTTTGGCGCCATGACCGACGAGGAGCGGGCCGCCTTGGCCGCGCGGCTCAAGGGCGAACAGGCGAAGGCACTGGAGAGCGCCCAGGGTTCGGTTCCGCCGCTCTTGGCGCCGGGAAGCCCGACGGTGTTCATCGCCGTGGCCAGCGGCAAGGGCGGGGTGGGAAAGTCGACGGTCGCCGTCAATTTGGCCGTGGCCCTCGCGCGGGCCGGTCATCGCGTGGGGCTCATCGACGCCGACATCTACGGCTTCAGCGTGCCGGATCTCTTGGGCATTGACCAGCGGCCGACCGTGATCGACGACGTCATCCTGCCCGTCACCCGCTTCGGCGTGAAGGTGATGTCGATGGGCTTCTTTGTCGAGGAGAACACCCCGGTCATCTGGCGCGGGCCGATGCTCGGCAAGATGCTGCGCCATTTCTTCAGCGACGTCCATTGGGGCGACCTCGACTACCTGATCCTCGATCTGCCGCCGGGAACGGGCGATGTGGCCCTCGACGTGCACCAGCTGCTGCCCCAGAGCAAGGAGATCCTCGTCACCACCCCCCACGCGACGGCGGCGTTTGTCGCCGCGCGGGCCGGGGCGATGGCCTTGCGCACCCATCACGAAATCCTGGGCGTCGTGGAGAACATGGCCTACGTGACGTGCTCGGCGTGCGGCCACAAGGGGCCCATTTTTGGGCAAGGGGGCGGGGAAAAGCTGGCTCGCGAGCTGGGCACCGAGCTGCTGGCCCAACTGCCCCTGGCCCAGCCGCCGGCGCGCGACATCGACGATCCCGATTTCGCGCCCGGCCTTTACCCTGCGGACAGCGAGATGGGCCGCCTGTATGCGCGCATCGCCGCGCGGATCGACGAAAAGTGCCGCGCGCGGGCGTGACGCGGGGCGCGGTCGCTGCGTGCGGCAGCCCATGGATCGGTTTTCCGAAACGGATCGAGCCCTTGGCGGGTACAGAAACCCGGTCAAGGGCTCGCCGCGTATTCCTGCTTACATGCCGCCGCCTCCGCCTCCACCGCCTCCGCCTTGTTGGCCTCCACCCCCGCCGCTTGCCTCCCCTTTTTTCCCTTTTTTCTGCCTCGTGAGCATGTCTTCGGATGCTTTTTGCATCAGCTCCATCACTTCCAGGCGGAAGTAGGGGCTTTGCAGGGCGTCCTTCATCACGTGCATCAGGTGCTGGCGAAATTGCGGGGTGTCCATCAAGTCCAGGAAGATCTTTTGGAATTCCGGATCGCGCAGGGCGTCTTTCCACGCCTTCAGGTATTCCGGGTCCTTCATCAGGTCCTTTTGCAACTGGCGCTGTTCGCGCTTGAGCGCCTTGGCAAAGGCGCCGGCGACGCGCGGGTCCTTCAGCATCTCCGAGAACTGCTTCTGGTTTTTGGGATCGGTGAGCGTCCGCTCCACGGTCGAGCGGACCATCTCGTCGTTCACCACAATTTGCTGGCGGAATTCGGGATGTTTCAGGACGTCGCGGATCGCTTTCTTCCCGTCTTCGGTTTGCAGGATGTCGACGACCATCTGCTTCATTTCCTTATAGTCGGGCTTGCTTTGCGCTTGGCCGCCCCCGCCGCCTCCGCCGGGGGAGCAGGCGGAGAGGAGAAGGGCGGCGGCGCACACGAGCGCGAGGGGGTGACCGGGCCGGCGCATGGGCGTACAGCCTCCTTCGAACGCGGACTTGGGGGCAAACGTTTGGTAGTACTATGGCCCGGTTTGCCCTTCCGTATGCGACTTGCGCGCGGCCTGGTCACCTTGAGCCGGCGTAGGGTTCTTGGTACAATCGTGAAGAATGCGGAAAACATGGAGGGGCCGATCGTGACCGTTCGCAAGTGGCTGTCCTGGTTTGGAAAGACGCTCGCCGTTGGTGCGGGTTCCGCCTTGATCACGGGCCTTTTCTTGACGCGGGCGACGCTGACCAGCCCGTCTGAGGTGCTGGTGGCCGCGGTGTCGTATGCGTGGTTTGGCCTGTTGTTCGGTGCGGTCAGCCAGATGGGGTTGTTTGCCTTCCTGTGGGTTCAGCGGCTGGGTTTGGGCTTGGTGCGCCGCCCGTTTGTGTGGAACGGCTTCTTGCTGGTGTTGGTGGCCGTGGCCTTTGTTGACGTGGCCTACTTGCGCCACGCGGCGTTTGGCGCGGGGGAGCCGCTGCTTGCCTATTTCGCGCTCCCGGCCGGGGTGCTGGCATGGGCCGTCGCCGGAGCGTGGTGGAAGGCGCGCCTCACCCATCGTCGGGCCTTTGTGCCCACGCTGTTTTACCTGTTTGCGGGCACGCTCCTCGAGGCCGTTCCGGTGCTCCGGGGCGACAACCCCGTGCAGATCGCCCTAATGCTGATCCCGCTTCTTTGCTGCAACACGTGGCAGGTGCTGACGCTGCACAAGCTGACCGGATCGGAAGAAACCGAGGAGGCCAAACGACGGGTGTCGCTTGGCCTGGGTGCGGCGCGGCCGCGGCGCGGGTGATCAGTTGAGCTCGTGCAACCGGCGGTCGGTTCCGGTGATCAGTTCCGAAACGGTGACGAAGCGATAGCCGCGCTTCTTCAGCTCGTCGATGATGATGGGCAACGCTTCGTGGGTCTGCTTGACGGAATCGCTGGCGTGAAACAGGACGATGTCACCCGGGTGCGCTTTCGACAGCACGCGGTTGATGATCGTTTGCACGCCGGGGTTCTTCCAGTCAAGGGAGTCGGTGTCCCACTGGATGACGGTGTAGCCGAGCTCGTGGGCGATGCGCAGCACCCGCTTGTCAAAATCACCGTTGGGCAGCCGGATCAGCCGCGGAGGCTTTCCGGTCAGTTCGGTGAGGATGCGGTGGGCTGTTTGAATCTGCTTGCGGATTTCCTCATCCGACAGCGTGGAGTAGTTGACGTGTCGGTGGCCGTGGGAGCCGATTTCCGCGCCCATCTTGACGATGCGCTTGACGATCTCCGGGTGGTCGCGGCTCCAGGGGGAGGAAAGGAAAAAGGTGACGCGGTCGGCGATTCCTTTTTGCTCGAGGACGTCGAGGATGGGGCCGGCGCGCTCTTCGCCCCAGCTGATGTCGAAGGTGAGGGCGATCTTCTTTTCGTCGGTGGGGACGTTGTAGATCGCTTTTGGCCCGTCGGCCGGCGCGAAGACGGTGATCTGGTCCCGTTCGGCATAAACGACGCCAAGGGCGAAGAGGAACGCGGCCGCGACCACGAAGGCTTGCTTCCACTTCCGCCCGTTGATGACCCAGAACCAGGCCATACCGGTTCACCTCCTGCGTGGAGTCGTCCTTCTCCACTTTTATGCGCGGTGGACGGGGATATGATGGGAGGCGAAGGACTGTGTGGAGCGCGTTGCGTGACGCCTTGGCGGACAAGCGGCGGTACTTGGCGATAGCGACCGCGTGGTTTGCCCTGTGGGCGGTGCTCGGGTATGTGAGCTTTGACGCGCTGTGGGCACAGCGGCCCGATGTGGTGGACAGCTTGTTTGCCCGGTTGCGCGAACTGGCCGAGGCGATTGCCGCCCGTCAGAGCTGGACCTATTTTTTTGGCACCATCCTGCTGAACAACCTCGTTGTTGCGGCGTCGACGGTGGGGCTGGGCATCTTTTTTGGCTTGTTCCCCCTGGCGGCGCTTGCGACCAACGGTCTCGTGATCGGCTTTTTCCTGCGCATGCTGGCGCGCCAAGGTGAAGATCCGCTGGCGTGGTTTCTCGCGGGCATTCTGCCCCATGGCGTGCTGGAGTTTCCGGCTTTGCTGCTTGCCGGCGCGTTCGGGTTGGCCTTGGGCGTGCGTTCCGTGCAGCTGCTCGGCGGGCTTTTGTCCCCCATGGCGCGGCAGGCGGCGCTTGACCGGTTTGCGCGCGACCTGCGCCAACTGCCGGTGGTGGTAGCGGCCATCGCCGTCCTTCTTCTGGGCGCGGCGCTGATCGAGTCGACGGTCACGCCGCTCGTCGTCGACTGGCTCCAGTTGCGGTGACGGGGCGCATCTCGGCGTCTTGTCCGTGCATAAGCCCGCCGCCAGTTGTCTTACACTAGAGCCAAGAAGAAGGCGAGGTGAAGGCAACGGTGGCGGTGCTCGGATTTCTCCTCTCGGGAAAGGAATGCAAAGAGCTGGAGTACCTGCTGCGCCGTGAACTGGAAGAAATGCTCCTCGACTTGAACGACCGGCGCCTGGACAGCGTCGTCCGCCGGGCCATCGAGGACCGCTATGCGGTGATCTTCCGCCTGTACGCGCGCATCGCGCCGCCGCAAGAGTTGGCGCGCTACGCCCGCAAGCGCATGACGCACTGATCATGGTACAATGAACCCATGAGGGGATTTTCGCGACTTCCGATTCGTTGGAAAATTACGTTTCTTTCCATTGCCATTGTCTTTCTGGTCTTGATCGCGTTTGTGGCCCGCATCCTCGTCTACGGATCGGCGGTAGAAGAGCGAGAGCGCGGGCAGCGCGCGCTCCTCGTCGCGCAGTCGGTGGCGGCCATGCCCACCGTACAGGAGGCCTTGCTCCGGCCGGATGGGCACACGCTGCTCCAACCGGTCGTGGAGCGCATCCGGGTCGTCAACCAGGTGGATTACATCGTGGTCCTCAACATGGACCGCGTGCGCTACACGCACCCGCTCTCGTCGCGCATCGGCACGCGTCTTGAGGCCGCCGACGCGGGACCGGCCTTTGCCGAGCACACGTACCTGTCGAAGGAGAAGGGCGTCCTGGGCACGGCGGTGCGCGCCTTTGTTCCGGTGATTGACCGGGACGGCCGCCAGATCGGCGTCGTCCTCGTCGGCGTGCTGCTGCCGACGTGGGGCGCCATGCTGGCCGCCGTGTGGCGCGAGCTCGCGGTGACGGCCGGAGCGGCCTTGCTGCTGGGGGCGGCGGGGTCGTGGCTCTTGGCCTGGCACATCAAACGGCAGATCTACAACCTGGAGCCCTACCAGATTGCCCAGCTGTTCGAAGAGCGGATGGCCGTCTTCAACGCCATCCACGAGGGGATTGTGGCCATTGACGCCCAGGAGCGGATCACCATCATCAACGAGGCGGCCAAACGCCTCCTCGGCATCACCGGCAATCCCGTGGGGCAGCCGATCCGTGCCGTCATTCCCGACACCCGCTTGCCCGAGATTTTGCACTCGGGCAAGCCGGTATTTGGCCAGGAGATTCGCGTGCGCGGTGCGCATATCGTCTCGACGCGCGTGCCGATCCGTTCCGGTGGTCGGGTGGTGGGGGCTGTCGGCGTTTTCCAGGACCGCACCGACGTGCATCGGCTGGCCGAAGAGCTGACCGGAGTAAAGGCGCTGGTTGACGCGTTGCGCGCGCAAAATCACGAACATTTGAATAAATTGCATACGTTGGCGGGTTTGATCCAGCTGGGCCAGACCAGAGAGGCCCTTTCGTTCATCACCCAAACGACCCAGGAACAAGAGGCGCTCTCTCGCTTCGTCCTGAAGCGCATTGGCGATCCGGCCGTGGCCGGGGTGCTGCTCGGAAAAGTGAGCCGCGGCCGCGAGCGGGGGATTCGCGTGGTCCTGGACGAGGCCAGTTGCCTTGAGACCTTGCCCGATGGTGTAAGCAGTTACGACCTGGTGGTGGTGCTGGGCAACCTGCTGGAAAACGCGATGGATGCCTTGGAAACGGTTTCCCAAAAAGACAAAGAGGTCTATGTGCGCATTGACCAAACGCCGGATGCGCTGTCCATCACCGTGGCCGACAACGGCCCGGGCATCCCCGCAGCGCTCCTGTCGCGCATGTTTGAGCGGGGGTTCACGACAACGGGAGACCCGAACCGGGGGATTGGCTTGTCCCTTGTTCGGGAGATTGTGGAAAACGCCGGCGGCGAGATTGCCGTCGACTCGGCTGTCGGGGAAGGAACCGTGTTTCACATCACCCTTCCGATGCGGCAACCGGGCGCACGACCGGGAGAAGGGGGTGGGGAGAACCATGGAGGTCATTCGCACCTTGCTGGTTGAAGACGACCCCTTGGTGTGCGATGTGAATCGCCAAATGGTCGAGCGCGTTCCCGGGTTTCGCGTGGTGGGGATGGCGCGGGACGGCTTCGAGGCCCTGCGTCTGGCCAAGGCGGTGCGTCCCCACCTCGTGCTGCTGGACATTTACATGCCGGGCCAGGACGGCTTGACCCTGCTCAAGACGTGGCGGAAGGAAGAGGCGGACATTGACGTGATCGCCGTCACCGCGGCGCAGGACGCGCCGACGGTGGAAACGCTCTTTCGCTACGGGGCCGTCGATTACTTGGTCAAGCCCTTTCGCTTTGAACGCCTCAAGGCGGCGCTGGAGCGGTACCGGCAGTTTCGCCAGCTGGCGACGGGGAAGACCGTGGAGCAGGACGACTGGGACCATCTCCGAGGGGGAATAGAAGCCGAGGCGACACTGCCGAAGGGGTTGCACGCGTGGACCTTGCAGCAGGTGGAAGACCTGCTGGCGGCGAGCGCCACACCGCTTACGGCGGACGAGGTGGCGGCCGGCCTTGGGTTGTCGCGGGTGACGGCCCGACGGTACCTGGATTATCTGAACCGCTTGGGGCGCGTGCGATTGGAGATGGAATACGGGACGGTTGGGCGACCGGCCCACCGGTATCGGTGGGTGGGGGGATCACCGGCATAAACCCGGGAGGCGGGGATGGCCATGTGGCGAAAGCGGTGGAAACGAAGCGGAGCATGCGTCTTGCTGTTGATGTTGACGGGATGCGTCGCGACGGGTGCGTTGCCGGCCGACCCGGAACAAGAGGGGTTGGACGAGCGTATCGTGATCCGGTTTTCCCATGTGGTGGCGGAGCATACGCCCAAGGGGCAGGCGGCGCGGCGCTTCGCCGAGCTTGTTCATCGGTACACGGGTGGGCGCGTGGAGGTGCGCGTCTTTCCCAACGCCCAGCTCTACTCCGATGACGACGAGATGGAGGCCGTGCGCCGCGGTGATGTCGAACTGATTGCGCCGGCGACGGCCAAGATCGTTCATGAGTTCCCCGAGTGGCAAGTGTTTGACCTTCCCTATGCCTTTCCGAACGAGGAAGCCGTGGCACGAGCCATGGACGGTCCCATCGGTCAGCGGTTGCTCGCCGGTCTGACCCGCGACAACCTGGTGGGACTGGCCATCTGGGACAACGGCTTCAAGCAGATGACGTCGAGCGTCCGGCCGTTGCGCCGGCCGGAGGATTTCCGCGGGCTGGTGTTTCGGACGATGGGCAGCCCCGTGTTGGACGAGCAGTTTCGGTTGTTGGGGGCCCACCCCGTTCACGTCCCCTTTGACCGGCTCTACGCGGCCCTCGAACGTGGCGCTGTTGACGGACAAGAAAACACCCTCTCAAACATTTACACCCGGCGGTTGTATGAGGTGCAGCGGTACCTGACCATCAGCAACCACGGCTATTTGGGGTATGTGGTGATCGCCAACCGCGACTTTTGGGAGTCGCTGCCACCCGACATCCGTCGCCAGGTGCAGCGGGCGCTGGATGAGACGACGGCGTGGATTCGCCAGTACGCCCGCGCGGCCAACGTCGAAGCGCTGGAATTGCTCAAACGGACGGGGCGCATGGAGATCCACGTGCAAACCCCGGAAGAGCGACAGGCGTGGCGTGCGGCCTTTGGTGATCTCGACAAATGGATGGAACAGCAGATCGGTTCCGACCTCATGCGTGAGCTGCGCGCGCTGACCGCCGCGGAGTTGCCAAACCGGTGAGGCGGGTCTGACGGGTAGGAAAATCGTCGTCATGCGCGTTTTTGTGGTACACTGGTCGGCGTGAAGGCGTGGATTTGGTTGGGGCGCGGGGCGCCGGGTCAAAAACTGCATTCTCAAGAAAAAATTTCTGTATTGACTCGCGATCTCTTCCGTGCTATATTCATATACGCCGCCGCGCGAGAGGGCGCGGCAAACGGATGACGGTTCCTTGAAAACGGAAGCAGCGCAGCCGACGCGGCCGGGATTTCGGACAAACGCTTCATGGCCGCCGGGCGCGGGGGTCGCAACCGGGCGTGTGGTCCGGAGGCGGCCTGGTGCCGGCGGGTTTGCATGGAGAGTTTGATCCTGGCTCAGGACGAACGCTGGCGGCGCGCC